>JAGLKG010000407.1 GCA_023141835.1 Maribacter sp.
AAGTGAAATACCATTACCGATACCTTTATCAGTAATCTTCTCACCTAACCACATGGCAAATACACAACCCGTAACCAATATTATCACGGAAGGCACAATGAAGTTAAGGCCCTTACCCATAACAAATGCAGCATCAGGAACACCCAAAGCGCCCAAACTGTACAAATAGGCAGGCGCCTGTACGATACAAATACCTATCGTCAACCAACGTGTAATTTGATTGATGGTCTTTCTACCACTTTCACCTTCTTTCTGCAATTTTTGCAAATATGGAATCGCAATTCCCATTAACTGTACCACAATGGAAGCAGAAATATAGGGCATAATTCCGAGTGCAAAGACCGAAGCATTTGCAAATGCCCCACCAGTAAATGCATTCAGAATTCCTAAAATACCACTATCGGTGTTTGAGGATAACTCTGCCAATTGGGTTGTATCAATACCTGGAAGAACTATTTGACAACCAAAACGGTATACCAAAAGAAGACCTAAGGTAATCACAATCCTATTCCTTAGCTCTTCAATTTTCCAAATATTGGATAGTGTTTCGAAAAATTTATTCATAGTACTGTTTTGCTTATAAATTTATTGCTTCACCTCCAGCAGCTTCAATAGCCGCTTTTGCGGTAGCGGTAAACTTATGTACAGAAACTTTTAAGGAAGCCTTTAATTCTCCTCCTCCTAAAATCTTAACCAAATCGTTCTTGCCTACTAAACCATTTTCCAAAAGAGTTTCAAAAGTAACTGTATCCTTGATTACTTTTTTATCAACCAATTCCTGAAGCTTATCAAGATTTATTCCCTGATAATCTTTCCTGTTGATATTTTTGAATCCGAACTTGGGAACTCGTCTTTGCAATGGCATTTGACCACCTTCAAATCCAATCTTCTTGGAGTATCCTGATCTTGACTTGGCTCCTTTATGCCCTCTAGTTGCGGTTCCGCCTTTTCCAGACCCTTGACCTCTACCTACTCTTTTTCCATCTCTATTGACAGAACCTTCAGCTGGTTTTAGATTACTTAAATTCATTACACTAATATATATTAAGCTTCCTCTGTGGAAACTAAGTGTTTAACTTTATCTATCATGCCAAGAATGTTTGGTGTGGCATCATGCTCTACAATCTGGCCAATCTTGCGCAGGCCTAAAGCTTCCAATGTTCTTTTTTGGTTCTGCGGACGCTTAATGCTGCTCTTTAACTGTTTTACTTTAATCTTTGCCATTTATTTAGTTTTCAACTATCAGTTTCCAGTTTTCAGTTTGATTCAAACAATTTATAAACAAATGCTTTAAATACTGATTCCTGTAAACCGTTTCTATTATCTATCCTTTAAAAACTTTTTCCAAGGAAACACCTCTTTGTTTAGCCACTGTTCTTGCTCCTCTTAATTGTAATAAGGCATCAAAAGTAGCTTTTACAACATTATGTGGATTAGAAGACCCTTGTGATTTAGATAATACATCATGCACCCCAACTGCCTCCAATACCGCTCTCACGGCACCACCTGCAATAACTCCTGTACCATGCGACGCTGGTTGTATATAAACACGCGCTCCGCCAAACTTACCTTTTTGCTCATGTGGTAAAGTGTGTTTGTCCAAGGGAATTCGAATAAGATTCTTTTTAGCGTCTTCGATACCTTTTGCAATAGCTGTGGCAACTTCTTTGGATTTACCCAAACCGTGTCCAACAACACCAGCTTCATCACCTACCACTACGATAGCCGAAAAACCAAATGCCCTACCACCTTTGGTTACTTTGGTAACCCTTTGTACACCGACCAACCTATCTTTAAGCTCTAAACCTCCTGGTTTAACAGTTTCTACGTTTTTGTATTTCTGGTACATACCTTTATTAAAATTTTAGTCCTGCTTCCCTTGCACCCTCTGCGAGAGATTTTACTCTACCATGATATAAATTACCCCCTCTATCAAAGGCAACTTGTCCTATACCAGCCTTTTTACATTTTTCAGCAATTGTCTTACCTACTAAATTGGCCACTTCAGATTTATTTCCCTTTGTCGAAGCCAAATCCTTATCCCTTGATGAAGCTGCTAACAAAGTAGTTCCCTTGTTATCATCTATTATTTGGGCATATATACCTGTATTACTTCTAAATACCGACAATCTCGGCCTAGCTGCAGTTCCAAAGGAAACCTTTCTGATTCTCCTTCTTATTCTTAATTTTCTTTGAGTCTTTGATAATCCCATGACACTTATTCTTAAGCTGATTTACCTGCTTTTCTTCTTAATTGTTCACCAACGAACTTGATACCTTTTCCTTTGTAAGGCTCTGGTTTGCGGAAAGATCGAATCTTTGCAGCCACCTGTCCCACCAATTGTTTGTCAAAAGAGGTAAGTTTTATGATAGGGTTCTTTCCTTTGTCAGAAGTAGTTTCTATCTTAACTTCCGGAGCTATATTCATAACAATGTTATGAGAAAAACCAAGCGCAAGATCTAATTTTTGTCCCTGATTGCTTGCCCTATAACCCACGCCAACCAATTCCAATTCCTTGGTCCATCCTTTAGAAACACCTTCGACCATATTTACAACCAAAGATCTGTAAAGACCGTGTTTTGCCTTATGTTCTTTTGAATCTGAAGGTCTAGTTACCCAGGCCTGACCATCTTCTATCTTAATCGCCACACCAGAAAATTCTTGGGTCAATTCACCCAACTTTCCCTTTACGGTAACCACATTTTCTTTTACTTCTATAGTTACCCCTTCTGGAATTGCTATTGGATTATTACCTATTCTTGACATTTTTTTTACTCTTTATATAGTATTAATATACGTAGCACAATACTTCGCCACCTACATTCTCGTTCTTGGCCCGTTTACTCGTCATTACCCCATGTGATGTAGAAACAATCGCAATACCCAAACCATTTAGAACTCTTGGCATTTCACCAGAATTGGCATATTTACGCAAACCTGGCTTACTAATACGCTGTATTTTTTTAATTACAGGTTCTTTAGTCACCTTATCATACTTTAAGGCAATTTTAATTGAACCTTGTACTTTATCTTCCTCAAACTTATAACTTAAAATATATCCTTGATCGAACAATATCTTAGTTATCTCTTTCTTAACGTTAGATGCAGGTATTTCAACCACCCTATGTCCGGCTGAACTGGCATTTCTAACTCTTGTTAAGTAATCTGCTATAGTATCTGTTACCATTTTTTCTAATTTAAGCTATTACCAGCTGGCTTTTTTAACTCCTGGGATCAGTCCTTGATTGGCCATCTCCCTGAATGTTACCCTTGAAATACCAAACGTTCTCATATACCCTTTAGGTCTACCTGTAAGCTTACAACGATTATGCATACGTACAGGAGAAGCATTTTTTGGCAATTTCTGAAGTCCTTCAAAGTCACCAGCTTCTTTTAAAGCCTTACGCTTTTCAGCATATTTAGCAACTGTTCTAGCCCTTTTTCTTTCACGGGCCTTCATTGATTCTTTAGCCATACTAGTTCTTTTTAAAAGGTAATCCTAATTCTGTTAATAATGATTTTGCTTCCTTATCTGTTGGTGCAGAGGTCACAAATGTAATATCCATTCCATTAATCCTATTGATCTTGTCAATGTTGATTTCAGGGAAAATAATTTGTTCTGTTA
>JAGLKG010000408.1 GCA_023141835.1 Maribacter sp.
GAGGCTATACAGAATCAAGTTATTTATGTAAGCGCAACACCTGCGGATTATGAATTACAGCACTGTCAGGGGGTGTATGTTGAGCAAGTAATAAGGCCAACAGGACTTCTTGACCCCATAATTGAGGTGAGGCCAAGTTTAAATCAAATAGATGATTTGGTCGAGGAAATTCAGATTAGGGTTGAAAAGGATGAAAGAACCTTGGTTACGACATTAACCAAACGCATGGCAGAAGAGCTTACAAAATATTTGGCCCGAATAAGTATCAGGTGCCGTTATATACATAGCGATGTAGATACCCTGGAACGTGTGGAGATTATGCAAGATCTTCGAAAGGGTGTTTTTGATGTGCTCATTGGTGTTAATTTACTCCGTGAAGGATTGGATTTGCCAGAAGTATCGCTTGTAGCTATATTGGATGCAGATAAAGAGGGTTTTTTAAGAAGTAATCGCTCTTTGACCCAGACTGTTGGGCGAGCCGCCAGACACCTTAACGGAAAGGCCATAATGTATGCCGATAAAATTACTGCAAGCATGCAAAAAACTATCGATGGTACCAATTACCGTCGTGAAAAGCAGATAGCTTATAATCTTGAGAACGATATAACCCCAAAAGCACTAAACAAAAGCTTGGATAGTGCTTTAGTAAAAAATTCAGTATCGACCTATCATTTTGCAAAAGAAGAACTGAGAGCCGCTGAGCCAGATTTGGAATATCTGACCAAAGAGCAAATGGAAAAACTAATTCGAATCAAAAGAAAAGCCATGGAAAAAGCGGCCAAGGAATTGGATTTTATGCAAGCGGCAAAACTTCGTGATGAAATAAAAATGTTGCAGACGGATGATAATAAATAGAGAAAAGTGCCATGATTACTCAAGGCACTTTCCAACTAACCAACTAAACCAACCATTATGAAATGTCTTTGAAAGACACTCATAATTTTTTTAACCTCTTTAAGAAAGCGCTATTAACCTTTTAGGTTTGGGAAGGGACTCTTCGTTTTTTGGCAAGGTGAATTTTAAAATACCATTGACATACGTTGCCTTTATGCTATCTTCGTCAATGGTTTCAGGTAAGGTAAAAGCTCTTTTAAATGCAGTATAAGTGAACTCCTTGCGGGTATAATTCTCCTTTTCTGTATTTTCCCTGATTTTAGTCTTCGAGGAAATGGTCAGTACATTCTCATTGACCTCTATATTAAAATCCTCCTTGTTCCTACCCGGAACGGTAAGCTCCAGTTCAAAGTCTTTTTCATTCTCCTTAATATTTACGGCAGGAACATTGCTTTTATAATTTTCTATTCCTCCGAACCAATCTGGTTTTAAAATTTCATTTAACAATGATGGAAACAATACATCATTTCTTTTAATTATGCTCATAATTGTATTTTTTGAATTAAACTTCTTGTTGAATCTTCAAGGACAAAAGGTATACCAATGCCAATATAGTGTCATTTTGTCATTATCGCTAAGGTAAATAATGACATTATGTCTCTTTTTAAAGCTCTAGAAAGGAAATATGCAACTTGTAATTTAAAGAAGTTCAAAAAACAAAAGGCTAATTGTAGTGCGCCTTGAAAATTTCAATCAACACCTTTGGTGGGACCACTTTATTCGGATATTGATGCATGATGTAAAGAACTTGTTCGATGGCGGATGGTGGCAATCCCATGGCCAAACCAACATTGTGGATTCTATTAATTTCAACTTCGTCTTGCTTCTGATCAACATTCATTAGTAAGACCAACCTATGAAATTGTAGAATGCGATCAGCCTGCGATTTAGGCACAATGTGTTCAACGTTTACGTTAAAAAGTGATTCAAAAGTCTCATTATCTACTCCCAATTGTTGGGCAACACTCTGTAAAAAACCATACTCCTCAGGCTTTATAACATCATCTACCTTAGCAAAAGCTATCATTTCTGAAAGAATACTAAGTTTCTCTTTAAAATTGTGCATAGTCCGACCGTTAAAAACCAGCAATAGGTAATGGTATAACTAAAAATGCACCCGTTTCGTATAAAAATCAATGATATAAGTAATAAAACCACCTACTATTGCTAATTTGCAACCAGCTTAAAATTTGACATAAATGACAAACAATGATATTTTCAAAAAGCTGAGAGTAGCTTTAATGCTTAGGGATGATGAGATTGTTGAAATTTTAAAACTGGCCGATTTTAAAATCACCAAAAGCGAGCTCGGTGCCTTGTTCAGAAATGAAGACCACCCAAACTATATGGAATGTGGTGATCAAATTCTACGTAATTTTTTGAACGCTCTTATTATACATCTTAGAGGCACTAAGGACAATCCTAAAAGACCAGGTGATGTACTTTCGAAGGCTAAACCGGAAAAGATTAAAAACAAAAAACCAAGTTTTAAA
>JAGLKG010000409.1 GCA_023141835.1 Maribacter sp.
AAATTTAGCATTCGTGAACCCAAATTATTTCCAATCAGAACAATGTGTGATTCATTCTCCAACTGCAAACCCGTGTTTTTTTCACCGCAGCTTGAAATCGCTACAACAATGCAAAGCATTGCCATTATTTTACCTAACTGTCCATTTTTCATAATTCCCTTGATTAGTTTTATTGGTATTTGTTTTTTCATTCCCTATTATAGTGTAACATGAACTCCTTCTGCCACCGATTTCTCACAGGCTTCAATGATGCGTTGGCAGGTAATCGCATCTTCCAACGATGACAATGGTTCCTTACCATTTCTTAAGACGTTATCAATAAAGTGTGTGGCCGTATTTTTAATGGATTCAGGATAACATTGATAGGTTTGAGAATGTGCACCATTTCGATCATTGATCACAAAATCGCGATAGCTGTATCTTGTACTTCCCTTGGTTCCAATTACTTTTATTATACATGACCATGGATCCCCGGCATGATCATCGTTGGCAAAACTTGCGCATAAATGGCTAAGCGTACCGTTCTGCATTTGAATATTGGCCATGGCCACATTTTCCTGGGGTGCAAGCGTATCATTAACTGTATGCTTTAAACAGGATACAGTTTTCGGCTTACCTGCTAAATATAGCATGGTATAACTATGATGGGTCAATATCTGTCGGATTACCCCAGGATAACGCGCTCTTATATCATCGGCGTGATGAATATTGTACATCATATAAAATTGGGTGATATCGCCCAACTTACCACTTTGAATCATGGATTGTGCTCTACGAATACTTGGTTCATAGATGTAATTATGCACTGGCATACATTTAACTCCCGCTGCATCTATAGCTTTTTGCATTTGCTCTAACTCAGCAATACTAGAAGCGGCAGGTTTTTCAACAAGTATATGCTTTCCGGCTTGGGCGGCTTTAACGGTGTACTCACAATGAGTTTCCATGTTCGTAAGGATGAAAACGGCATCTATTTTAGTATCATTCAACAATTCATCAACAGAGGTATATGTTCTGCAATCATACTGCCCAGCTTTGACTTGCCCTTTTTCAAATGTCCTATTCCAAAGACCTATGAGCTCAGCTCCTTCGAGTGCATTGATAGCCTCAGCATGTAAATCTGCTATATCCCCTGCTCCGATAAACCCAATTCCAATATTTTTCAAACTAATACAAATTTTATTACTATCAGTGTTTAATCATTCACCATTGGTAGGCTATTTACCATGGCATACCAAATCGCTCTATGAGGATTTCATGAACTGGCTGTAGAATAGTTAAGTACTCCTTTTTGGGCCATGTCTAGAAATTCCTCAAGTGATTTACGCACACCCTCTTCTATTGGAGTCAAAGGTAAATTCTTAAAAGACCTCTTTATTTTGTCATGCTCCAAATCACAAACAAAAAGGTTGGGAGGAGCATCATCCAAAATTGATGACCACGAATAATCTCCTAGTCCCAATTCTCTAGCCTGTTGAGCAACAATTTTAAGGAATTCTTTTATTTCAATAGTCTCCCCTTGTATATTAAAAGCTCCAAATCCCTCATAAGGTTGCAAGGTACATTCTGCAAACTGAGTTCCTACATCTTCTACAAAATGGTAATTTTCACGTCCCTGATACGGCATTTCAAAAGGCATCAATTTACCGGCAACCTTGCCCATGGCAATTGCTTTGAGCGCATTGGTCGGTGCTGATGTTTTTCCTTTATCCCTACCTTTTCCATAGGTAGTATTGAGTCTCAAGCAAATGGTAGGCACTTTGGTAGTATCATAAAACAATCTGGCCAAATGTTCCCCGGCCAATTTCCAAATTCCATAATGATTAGGTGGAGCCAATGACACATCTTCACTTATACTCTTTTGCGTGTACATAGACCGCATTCCATACACTGCAGCTGAACTGGCAAATACAAATCGCTTCAGGTTGGTCAATTTTTCGGCGGCATCAAACAATGCCATAGTACCCCCTGTATTGATCTCCATACCACGAATATGGTATTTAGAGCAGTCTGGACTTTGATACGCCCCTAAATGGATAATATGGGTAGGATTCACTTTTAAAAGAGTATCTTCCATCGCTTCATAATCGGCAACATCCAAAGTAATAAATTCCAAACGGGAATCAAGATTCTCCCCCAACCATAATTTCAATGGATCGGTATTGTTGGATCGAGACCCAACTACTATCTTGCCCACATCTTCCGATTGCAATAGCTTGTAAATTGTAATTGAACCTATACAACCTGTGCCTCCCGTAATAAAAATCGTATGCATGTATTATATTCCTTAATGGATTAAAATCTTAGTTCATTTTAATAACGGCCTTCACATTATTCGCTTTTATCGAATCTTCGAAGGCCTTGGTAATATCCTCAAAATCATACATATCCGTATAATGTTCTGAAGGGAAAACTCCGGTTACCATCAATTTTTGGGCAACCATATAATCTTCACGACAGGACCCCATAGAACCTCTCATATTCAAGGAGGTTCGGGTCAAATGTGTGGCATTGATCTCAACCTCCTTACCATAAGTGGCAATGACACATATATCCCCTTCCGGTCTTACCA
>JAGLKG010000041.1 GCA_023141835.1 Maribacter sp.
ACAGCATTGTTTAGATAATAGTTATCCATATCACCGCAGTAGATATGAATTTTTCCTTTCAAATTATCGCCGAGTTTTCCCCAATCCCTTTCCAAGATATACCGTAGATCATAATTCTCTTTCCAATAGTCAGCCACCTTAGGGTCAATATCCCCGGTCATTTTGTCCCAAAGTCGTAGCGGATAGCCATCCTCACCTTGGGGTGAATAAGTGGCCTCCCAAATGTCCCACTGTTGGCCCGATCGGGATTTGTCGCCCAGTACATATTCCAAATGATTCCCTTGTTTTAAGGTAGATTGTATTTGGCCCAGGTTATTTCGATGGCTTGGCACTTCCAATTTTTTGTGGTCGCTTTGATAATAGTAGGCATTTTCATCCTCATAAATATTGGTCAAACAATAGGCCCTAAAATCAATGGGGTCAGGACAAGCAGCGAAGCAGCCATTATATTCCTCCGGATATTTGACTTGTACGGCCAGGGCCTCCCAGCCTCCTGTAGAACCCCCGTATAAAAAGCGGGACCAACCTTCCCCGATGCCTCTAAATTGTTTTTCGATTTCAGGAATCAGTTCATAGGTAATCGCATCGCCATAAGGTCCTTGACTGGCTGAATTTACCGCATATGAATCGTCATAATAGGGCGTAGGATGTTGTATTTCAATGATTAGGAATCGAGGGAAATCAGGCTCATTCCATCGCCTATAAAAGTCGTGGGCTTCTTGTTGCTGGATGATGTTATATCCGTCCAAATCAAATCGTGCTGAATATTCAGGTTTTAGATTTGGGTCAGGAGGTGTAGTTCTGAACCCGCCAAAATCAGAAGGAAAATGTCCATGAAAAACCATGAGCGGGTATTTGGCCTCAGGATGGTCTTTAAAACCCTTGGGCAGCAAGACATGGGCTCCCAAATACACATCCCTTCCCCAAAAATTGGAGAGTTTTTCCGATTTTACTTTAATATGCTTAATCCACTCGGTATCCTCAGGCTCTTCAATGGGCGGAATCACTTGATCCATGACCACCTCAACATTCTGGATGCCCTCTTCGGCAATGGTTATCTTAAAAGGTTTGCTATATAGATTTCCCGGAGATTTGTTCCATTGTTGGCCTTCACCATTATCCATGGGTAATTTAACGGTATGCCCAGTT
The DNA here is from genome assembly GCA_023141835.1 of Maribacter sp. GTDB lineage: Bacteria > Bacteroidota > Bacteroidia > Flavobacteriales > Flavobacteriaceae > Maribacter_A. The sequence goes on from JAGLKG010000041.1 coordinate 1,150, forward strand.
GACAAATTGAACGTTTCGTATTCATGCAACAATGCTTGCACATTATATTCCCCTGGGGGAACATCGGCCAAACTTCCGTAGGGATAACCAAAAACGGAATCGTCAAAAGATGCTATTTCCCCAGCTGCCAAACCCTCCACGTTCATTCCAAATATCAATTGGGTACCCAAACCATCGCTTATCTGAAATCGAGGTTCTTTTTCATCGTCGTTAGACAACATCAATAACAGACGCCCATCCACATTTTCAGCATGTATTGCATCTGAAAAGGAAACATTGACGGTATTCGTGCTCTTTTCGTTAGAAGAATCGCATCCCAGTACAACACAAAACAGGGGTAGGACATAAAGAATCAGTTTTTTCATGGTTGCGGTCATTTACAACAAAAGGTACTGATTTACAAGCACTCAATCAAACCTGCCTTCGCCAGGCAGGTAACATTTCCTAGTTTTCAGCGTTAAACTAATAGAATAACAAGGTAATAATACCTACTAAATTGCCTGATATGAGAAAGTTATTTTGTGTTGGAATATTGCTTTATGGTCTTATTGCCATAAGCAGCTGCGATTATGATGATAGCAATGACATTGATATCATTACGCCTAATGATAGTACACAGACGGGTATACTTTTACCCTCTGAATTTAAGTAAAGACAGGGCTATTTTCTACTTCTGTGACGTTCGCGCGCCAATAGGGTATTCTTTAACAACATAGCTATGGTCATAGGGCCAACTCCACCAGGAACGGGAGTAATAAAAGAGGCCTTCTTGCTTACATTCTCAAAATCGACATCCCCCGTTATATAATATCCCCTTTCCTTAGTTTCATCAGGGACACGGGTAATCCCCACATCTATGATGACTGCACCGTCCTTTACCATATCGGCTTTTAGAAAATTAGGTACCCCCAGTGCTGAAATGATAATATCTGCCTGAAGGGTCAATGACTTAATATCCTTGGTTCTACTGTGGGTCAGGGTCACCGTGCAATTGGCTGCCTCTCCTTTTTGACTCATCAAAATACTCATAGGCCGTCCTACAATATGACTTCGACCGATGACCACGGCATGTTTTCCCGCTGTCTCCACCTTATTTCGACGTAAGAGTTCCATAATACCAAAAGGGGTAGCGGGAATAAAGGATTCCATATCCAAGGCCATTTTACCAAAGTTGGTGGGATGGAATCCGTCTACATCCTTATCCGGGTATACGGCCATCAAAACTTTTTGCTCATCAATGTGTTTGGGTAGCGGCAGTTGTACAATATAGCCGTCTATGGCATCATCGGCATTTAATCGCTGTACGTGTGCCAATAGTTCTTCCTCCGTAGTCTCTTCAGGCAAGTGGACCAAAGTGGATTCAAAACCGATTTTTTTACAGGATCTCACCTTGCTTCCCACATAAGTAAGGCTAGCGCCATCATTCCCTACCAGTACGGCAGCCAAATGAGGGACCTTCTCCCCTCTTTCTTTCATTTCAGCCACTTCAACGGCAATTTCCTCTTTAATCTGATTCGAAATTTTCTTTCCGTCAAGTATTTGCATTTTTTTCAGTATTCAGTTCTTAGTTGCAGTTGGCAGTATCAATTCACGCCAAACTTTCGAGGGTTATTAATCATATATTGAATTAGTTTCCCAATTTCTTGGTTTTCACTTACTAATTTTTCTTTTTGCTCTTTTGAAATATACGTGCACGATCCCGAGAATTCCAACCAAACCAAAGCTTTTCTGGTATGCGATAAATTTCTGAAAACCCATAGTACCTTAACATAATTGACTGAATACTGGGACTGCCCACTTTACGGCTGCATTCCCTTCATACCACCCATCATTTGCATCATTTTTTTTCCGCCGCCGCCTTGCATCATTTTCATCATCTTACCCATTTGGTCGAATTGCTTTAACAGCTGATTGATCTCCTGGATTGTTGTTCCGCTACCCTTGGCAATACGTTTTTTTCGACTGGCATTCAATGTAGAGGGCGTTGAACGCTCATCCGGGGTCATGGAGTGGATTATAGCCTCTATATGCTTAAAGGCATCATCATCTATATCCAAACCTTTTAGAGCTTTACCAGCACCTGGGATCATTCCCATGAGGTCCTTGATATTCCCCATCTTCTTTATTTGCTGGATCTGGCTCAAGAAATCGTCAAAACCGAATTTGTTCTTGGCGATTTTCTTTTGGATTTTTCGTGCTTCCTCCTCATCAAACTGCTCTTGGGCCCTTTCGACCAAAGAGATAACATCTCCCATTCCCAGGATACGATCGGCCATTCTTGAAGGATGGAACACATCAATGGCCTCCATCTTTTCACCGGTTCCAATGAACTTGATGGGTTTATCCACCACAGATTTAATTGATATGGCAGCACCACCTCGTGTATCACCATCTAATTTGGTAAGGATAACCCCGTCAAAATTCAAGATATCATTAAAAGCCTTGGCCGTATTCACAGCATCCTGACCCGTCATTGAATCGACCACAAAAAGGGTTTCTTGAGGTTGTATCGCACTGTGGATATTGGATATCTCAGCCATCATCTTTTCATCAACTGCCAAACGACCTGCAGTATCTATGATGACAACATTGTGTCCATTTGCTTTGGCGTGGGCTACACCGGCCTTTGCCAAGGACACCGGATCACTATTCTCACGATCCGAATACACCTCAATACCTATTTGATCACCAACAATATGTAATTGATCGATGGCCGCTGGACGATACACATCACAAGCTACCAACAATGGATTTTTGGACTTCTTGGTCTTAAGGTAATTCGCCAATTTTCCTGAAAAAGTGGTCTTTCCTGAACCTTGCAGACCCGACATCAAAATAATCGATGGAGAACCTGAAAGGTCTATCCCTTCACTATCACCACCCATTAATTGGGTCAATTCGTCCTTTACAATTTTGACCATCAATTGGCCAGGTTGCAAAGTGGTCAAAACATTTTGACCTAAGGCCTTTTCTTTTATCCTATTGGTAAATTCCTTGGCAATCTTAAAATTGACATCGGCATCCAATAAGGCCCTACGGACTTCCTTGGTTGTCTCGGCAACATTTATTTCTGTTATCTGTCCATGTCCTTTAAGGACGTGCAGTGCTTTATCTAGCTTTTCGCTTAAATTATCAAACATCTTTTCGCATTATTAGCAAGGGTTTGCAAAGTAAAGAAATATAGTGTCCATTGGCAAGAGGGTGTTGATAAGAAAAGTCGATTCTTCAGTATTATCGCAACGGATACTGATCTTTCAGTTTTTATCCTGAAAATAAACGATAGTTAATAGCTGGATAGGGAAAAAGAAAAAAGCATCCATACGAAATGGATGCTTTTTTGGGGGATGTGGGGCAAAAAGGATTAACTTTTTTAAAGAAATACCCCGACCTAAGACATCAGGGTATTTTATGTGTTATTTTTTCTCAAAAACAAGAGTACTAATAGTACCATCGCCGCCACTGATGTCTTTCAACTCAATACGATCAGCAGTTATAGAAACGAATTTCCAATCGTCGGTCAACTCACCTAGTGGATCTTGATCACCCAAATTCAAGTATACCTTCAAATGGCCGTCGCTGTTTCTCAGTATTCTCCATGACCCTAATAATGCAGGTCCGGTCTCTCCCAAAGTGGCACTCAAAACATGCTCTGCACCAAAACCAAAGGTATAGGCTGCAAAGACATCGGTTTGATCTATATCACCTTCTGAATAATGGGCTACCATCCAGTCACCGGCCATCATCACATTACGAATCTCAGGAACATCACCATCATCATTACCTTCACAATCTCTCTGCAATATCAACTCATAGTCTGTACCAGGTATTTCGAATCTCAATCGATCGTGTCTCAAATCGCTCAATGGCCATTCAAAACTTACTCCAGGTTCTTGACCCATTGTAATTGCCATTACCAAACGTCCTTGCTCATTCGTAGTGATTTCCCAGCTTCCTTCAGAAACAACATCACCGCTGCTTAAAGTAATAACACCCTCTGGCATAAATTTGAATTCAAAACCTAATAATCTCTTGATTTCTTCACCATCAACTTTTACCTTTTTGATTATCCAGCTACACTCTTTTAAGATTTCCCTTAGGGTAGTTGGGTCATCATTGATGATATCACAACCTCTTTGCATAATAATCCTGTTTCCTCCTTCGGCATAAAGCTTGATTCGCCCTTCACCAATTTCATAAACAATCCATTCCAAAGTAAAGTCGACCAATACATCAAACTCCAATTTCAACAATATCCCTCTATCGGACACCCTTGTACTCCAAGTTCCCATTAGGCTATTTCCTTGTCTATCCTTCACCTTTACGTTACCGTCTTCCATGAAGTTCATTACATATTCAAAATACTGATCGTTCTGCAACTGCGTATCTCTCTCTACTTCATGAATCAACCATGGACATTCTACTAAATAATTGTCCAAACGCTCCTTGGTAAAATCATCATCGTTATGGTCATTATCATCGTCTTCATCACACATTTCTTTCGCATCCTCAATGGTCATAGCCAATTCAGCATTAGAATGAACTGTTATTTTGGTGCCATCATACAATTTTAAGGTTACAGGAAAGTCTATACTAATCAAATCATTTTCATCCAAGCCAGCAAAAAAATGTCTCAAATGTCTATCACCTTCTATAACCACACTTCCAGTTTCCTGATTGTTTACATCAAAAGTATACAGGGTAATAGGGTATACAAAATCGATACATTCAATATCATCATCATCCCCACCTTCAATACACTTTTCTGCAATGGCACGAAGATCATCCTTGCTATTTATTTCTATTTCGGTATAATCTGCCGTGGTTATGACAATGGGAAAAATAATTTCCAAAATATCATCATCTATTTCAAATTCATCAAAAATCTTTTCGATCAAATGAAGATCCTCCTTGGAATCTATGGTAATTTCCAATCCGTTTACATTAACGGTATACGGAAAATTAATAGCAAAGCAGCTGGCCCTGTCAACAATATTATCATAAGAACCATCATTACTTGAGGTTCTTTCCATTAATTTGGCCGTAACCGAACTCGCCACAATGACTTCTTGCCCATCTTCTTCGGGTAATTGTTCAAACTCGTCTTGACATGATGTAAATGTCAGTGCCAATACTAGTAGGCTTAGGTAAAATGAGTAATTCAAAAACTTTTTCATAACGATTTGGATTTTTTTTGTTCGTATGACCATGAAACAACCAACTTTAAAAATACCCTACCCCAATATTTCATTTTTTTCAAATATCTTTGATGCAAAACCAACCCATTGAGCACAGATACCAAGGATAACGTATGTGAGGAAGAGGTATATAGCCATCTCTTCAAGGCTAATTCCAAAACGGTATTTAATTATATTTATTATAAGTTCGGCAATGAAGAAAAAGCCTACGATGCTGTACAAGAGGCTTTTGTAAAGCTCTGGGAGAACTGCGCCAAAGTTACGCCCGAAAAGGCAAAAGCTTATGTATATACGATTGCCAATAACCTTTACCTTAATGTTATAAAGGCTGAAAAGGTGAGATTAAAGCATGCGAACAAGGTAAATACCACCAATTATGAGTCTCCTGAATATTTAATGGAAGAAAACCAGTTCAAGGAAAAATTGGATAAAGCATTGGATGCCTTACCGGAAAACCAACGAACCACTTTTTTATTGAATCGTATAGACGGCAAGAAATATGCGGAGATCGCAGAAATGGAAGGTGTAAGTGTAAAGGCCATAGAAAAACGAATGCACTTGGCCCTGAAAACGCTGCGTGAACAGATTGAGGGGATATGATAACAGTTAGCAGTTAGCAGTTAGCAGTTAGCAGTTAGCAGTTATCAGTTAGCAGT
>JAGLKG010000410.1 GCA_023141835.1 Maribacter sp.
AATATGTCAACCAGTTTTATGTGGATCAAGCGACAGATGAAAAATTCTGGAATAAAATGAAAACCAAAGCCAATAATGAGGGTGTCAAAAGCCTTTTGATCATGGTTGACAACGAAGGTGAATTGGGTGATCCAAACAGCAGCGAACGCAAAAAGGTTGTTGAAAACCATTTTAAGTGGATTGACGCTGCCAAACTATTAGGATGTCATTCAATTCGTGTAAACGCTTTTGGTCAGGCAGATTTGGAAACATTGAAGTCGGCTTTAACTGATGGTCTGGGAAATTTAGCTGCCTATGGCGAAAAAGAAGGGATACATGTTCTTATAGAAAATCATGGTTTACACACCTCGGATGGAGCATTTATTGTGGACATCATAAAACAAGTGAACAACCCCTATTTAGGGACATTACCTGACTTTGGAAATTGGTGCCTAAACAAGGAATGGGGCAGCACCCAAAACAACCAATGTACCAACGTCTATGACCGCTATAAAGGTGTAGGAGAGTTTTTGCCCTATGCCAAGGGGGTTAGTGCCAAATCATATGCTTTTGATACCGACGGCAATGAAACTATCATCGATTATGGGCGTTTACTTAAAACCGTCAAAGACTCGAAGTTTGACGGGTATATAGGCATCGAATATGAAGGTGAAAAACTTAGTGAACCGGAAGGTATCAAAACGACCAAAGCCCTGATAGAAAAGGTTTGGAAAAACCTGGGTTGACCAATATATCCATTGGTATTTTAAATGCCATGGGATAAGTCTATTGATTGGTCTTTAATACTTGATTTAACACGTATGCAAGACATTCCTATTCGTATAAATTTCATTGCCCTAGTAATCGCTTTGGGCACGTTTCTTGGATTTTTCATCTCCTATTTCTTAATTAAAAAATCTTGGAAACGAAATTTGCCCAATGTATTCATGGGAGTTTTTCTACTTTCAATAGCGCTTTCGATGTTGGAGGGATGGTTGAACTATACCGGGTACATTTTCAAAGTCTTATGGTTAACCAATTTTTCCGAGCCCACTAACTTTATTATCGCTCCATTAATTTATTTGTTCGTAACCTCCCAATTCAAAGATTTTCATAAAAATAGTTCCTGGTGGCACTTTATACCGTTTGTCCTTTGGCTGGGCTATAACATTTTATACTTAATACAATCTGATGCCTTTAAGTACAATTCCAATATTGATGTAATGCTTTTGGATATCCCAAGAGTCAAAACCGTGCAAAAAATTCCGGATGACCCAATACACATAAAAACGTATACAAATTTCTTGACAGCAGTATCATTCGTTGTATATAATACCCTGATTTTAAGGTTACTGATACTAAAATCTAGATCCTTAGGACAATCTATTGTAAGGACAACGAACAAAACATTGATTTCTCTGCGGAATTCTCTTTACCATTTTTTAATAATTATCATCATATTCATAATAGTAAAACTCATTTTTAAAAATGATGTAGGGGACTATTTCATCTATTTATATATCTCTCTTATGATCTTTATGACGGTAGTTCAAATCACAAACAGGTCTAGTTATTTTGATGAAGTTTCCACTTTCTTGGAAGGTCCCGTCATAAAGTATAAAAAATCATCTTTGGGCGAAAATGAAAAAAATATCATTCTGGGGAGCATAGCCTCGCAGATGAAAAATGAAAAATATTTTTCAAAAAGCACAGCCTCTTTAACAGGGTTGGCCAAAGCTATAAACGAATCACCACATCATGTTTCCCAAGTTATCAATGAAAAATTGAATCAGTCTTTTTTTGAATTATTGGCATCTTATCGTGTAAAAGAGGCCAAGAACATTTTGAAAACGGATTTAGGCAAAAAACTGACGATTGAGGAGGTAGCTGAACAGGTCGGATATAATTCGAAATCAGCATTTAATTCCGCATTCAAGAAGATTACTTCCCAGACACCTTCTATTTATAGAGATTCATAACTCGCTGACAATCAATACTTATTTATACTTGCCGATAAGGACGAACACCGTACCTATAGGCTAAGTCGTTGGCAACACCATTTACATAATAGATTTGTTTCATAATCAAAAATAACAGCATTATGGACACACAAATTAAATCTCAAAAAACAAGAAAGTATTTTATTGACTGGCTACGAATTGGTCTTATTATTAGTGTCTTCTTCTTTCATGTAGGCATGATATTTAGGCCTGAACAATGGCATGTAAATAGTGCCGAATCATTCTCTTTTTTAGACCCAATCATGTGGTGGTTGCATATATGGAGAATGCCCTTATTATTTTTAGTATCAGGTGTTGGTACTTTTTATGCGATTGGTCATAGAACGAGCTTGCAATATTTAAAAGAACGCTTTACAAGGTTATACATTCCTTTTGCCGTTGGATTTTTTACACTGGTACCATTGATGGTATACGTTGAGCGAATTGACCTTTATAGCTCATTTTTGGATTTTATTCCCCATATGTTCGATGGAGGGCCATATCCTGTGGGAAACATCTCATGGCATCACTTGTGGTTTATTCTTTACTTATTTATTATTTCATTACTAATTACCCCATTTTTAAATTATACCAAAAGTGGACATTATAATATGGTCCGTGGTCAACTAATAGTCTTAGCCACAAAAAAAATGGGGCTAAATTGGTTATTGCCTGTCATCATACTATCTCAATTAATATTACGACAGTATTTCCCAAATAGTACGCACGCCTTGTACAACGATTGGGCCTATTTCACCTATTACCTATTGTTCTTCTTAAGTGGTTTCATATTATTTACAAATGATAAGGTAATCAATGCCCTTAGCAATGATAGAAGACTGTACTTATACCAAACCATCATTTTTACAGTGGTATTATTCTCGATATCATCTATTTTTAACGAACCATCTATGCTACAAGATTATTCCAGAGGAATTACAGAGATGATCATTTCACTATCCTGCGGCTTGTCGGCAATTGGTTATTTCAGAAAATATTATAACAAAGATCATAAGTACAGAAAAGTGTTGAACGAAGCCATCTATCCTTTCTATTTGTTGCACCAACCTGCCTTAATATTTGTGGGTTATATAGTCTTACAATGGGAAATATCATACGCCTCCCAAGCCATTCTAATAACTGTATTGTCTTTGGTTTCTATTATAGGGTGTTATTGGTTGATCATAAGAAGATTTAATGTCTTAAGAGTCGCCTTTGGCATGAAGCGGAAGCCAAAAATGCAAATCTATGAGGTAGAACAAGTGCCCAAATTACCAGTGTTCGATAAATAATGGCTAAATTATAACATATAATAGAGATGAAACTATTCGGAAAAATAAGACAAACACTCATCAATGATGGGAAATTAAAAAGATATCTTTTGTATGCCATTGGTGAAATCCTCTTGGTCATGATCGGTATTAGTTTGGCCTTTCAAGTAAACAATTGGAATGACAACAGGATAAAAAAATCTTCTGAAATTCGGTACTATGAAAACATTCGAGATCAAATAGCGGATGATGGAAGATTAATCCACATGCAAATAGGTTTCAATAATAAGTATATGGCTCAATTTAGATATGCCAACGAGATTCTGGAATCTAATGACCGAAGCCGAATGGATACCTTGGGACTTATCGTTCGCAACCTTACCCAATACTCCGATTTTGATCGTCAAGGCAATATCTATGAGACCATGGTCAATAGTGGGGAAGTCAAACTCCTCCGCAATCACGATATCATAAATGGTCTTCGGTTATTAGAGGAAAAATACCATTATACCAACCGAATGGAGAACATTCATTATGATGCTGGCATGAACCATGGAATAGTAGCCCTAAGCCCTGTTCTAAAGTTTTCAAATGCAAAGGTTCAAAAACCAGATCAGCTATACTCCTATCAGTTTCAAAATCTGGTATTATCACTGCTACAGATTATGGAAGAAAAGGACAAAGTCTATCATGAGGCACTTCGTCAAATCGAAACCGTAACTGAATTAATCAATCAAGAGCTTGTAACAAATTAATATTTTCCGTACCAATAGTGCATGACAAAAATCGCAACACTAATCCTCTCAATTCTTTGCCTTTCTATTCAATCCCTAAGTAGTCAAAAAACTACGCTCATTAAAAATATCACCATCATTTCCGCTAACGCAGAAGGTGTTAAAAATGAACTTGGTCATGTACTGATCGAAAGTGAAAAAATTATTTATGTAGGAGAGAAAATGCCATTAGTATTGAAAGGTCATGATGAATTGGACGGAAAAGGAAAATTCCTTATTCCTGGATTAATCGATTCGCATGTACACCTGGCCAATACAGCAGGATTTAATGGGCAGCTCAAAAACAAATATCCAGAATTGGTTGATGCCTATTTTGAACAATTGCCTCGAAGTTATTTGTACCATGGTTTTACCACTTTAATTGATGTAAATAATTATGCGCCTCATCGAATTAATAAAGTCAATCAAAGTTTACTTCACCCCGATATATATACATGCGGCAATCAGGTACAGGTGATGGATGATTTTATGATGGAGATGGAAGAATATCCGATAAATATCCGATATCAGTCTCAGTTTTTACACGACACCTACAATAAGGGAATTGTCTTCCCAGATAGTATTGACCTAGCTGAACATACGCCTAAAGCTATTATTTCCGAAATCAAGGAACAAGATGGTGCTGGCGTTAAAATTGCCTATGAAGATGCGGCATCTGGATTGGTAGTTAGTTGGGCCCAACCGAGCAAGGAGATTATGACAGAACTAGTTTTAGAAGCACAACGAAAAAAATTGCCCCTTCTATTGCATGCACCTTCTTTGGAGGGTCACCAGTTTGGTCTAGAAACAGGCGTACATATCTTTGCCCATGGCCTGTGGAATTGGAGTGCAGACCCAAAAGAATATGATAACCCTAATCTCACGGGGGAACACAAAAATACCTTACTACAAATTGCTCAAAATCAATCAGGCTACCAGCTTACTTTTAGGGCCCTTCTTGGTGAGAAGGACCTTATATCATCCTCTTTTAGTACTGATAAAAATTTAGACCATGTGTACCCAAAGGCCTATTTGACTCTTCTAAGGACCAAAGTCGGGCTTTGGGGAAAGAAGAAGATTTTTGGTCGTTCAGAATTTCTTAAAAGAACGAATCCTGAATTTTACCATGCACTTCGCGGCAAATATACAAACGAAAGAG
>JAGLKG010000411.1 GCA_023141835.1 Maribacter sp.
GAATATAAAATACAGAATAAATAGGATTTTAACTTTGCTAATGACTGTGTTTCTCTAAATGTTGCCTAAGTAGGTCTTTGCCATAGTCATTGCCATTTGGAGTACGAACTACCGTATGTACATGTTTTTTGGTAGGCTTGTCGCCTTTCAGGAATATCGGTTTTTGATGGTCGAACTCAATCATGATTACGGGACTTTGCACCCGATAGTAAAACGGACTTTCGGTAGTTGATCCTCCCACCCATGCGAAATAGGTATCGTTCCAATGGATCAATATTTCCTCCATTTTTACTTGGGCATGATCTTCTGCCATATTCCCAATGTACTCTTTGATCAGAACTTGTAGCAGCGCTTGTTGTTCCCCTGTCAGTGCTCTGGTGTTGATCCCAGTATAGGGTACAACGGCATTGTCGCTGTACGATTCGGCCTGGTTATAATTGTGGTCTTTGTAATCAAGTGCCGTTGCCTTTTCTTGTTGTTCTCTAGATAATGAAACATACAATTCGTACCCCAATTCTTCCTCGTTCTTAAAGGTACGGGTGCCCTTATTTTGACCTTCTTCAATATAATTGGGCTCAGATCCCATAAAAGTGGGTGTCATTACCACTTGGTCGCCCAAAATAAAATAATTGATAATCAAATGATGACCGTCTATTTGCCACCCCCAGGGTTCTGTGTCAGAAGGGGTTCCCATAAAGGTAAACCAATAGAGATCGGGTCCCAATGCTTCTAAATCGTTGGCCAAACGGGCCAAATAACCTTCCATTTTCATGATGTTCTGCGACTTTTCAAAGCCAGAGGGACTTAAGCTCTCCCGTAAAATGTCAAAAGCCAGAGCTTTCTGCTCGGCATTAAGACTGGGTAGGCCAATACCTTTGCGGGTATAACTATCAATATTGGACCATCTGCGCCATTCCTCAGCATCAATATCGAATAAACAACTCGCTCTTTGCTCTTCTGAAATAGCTGCCAAAAAATTGGAAGCTGCTTTTCGTATGGCCAGGGTGCTTCCCCCAGTTTCTTTTATGGTGAACAATCCTTTTTGTAGCTCCCCATTGGTAGTGACACCTTTAAAGGAAGTAGCTAGGGCCTCTTCTTCTTGGGGGGTATCCGGATTGAATACTTTAAGAGGTGGGGCCGGTTGTATGGCCGATTCTTGGGTTGGGCTGGCTTTAGGGGGTTGTTGTTGTTTACAGGCGATACTTAGGGATAAGATACTAATCAAAAGGAAGCGTAACATCATTTTCATTGGGTATTGATTCGTTGGTTTGTTGAATTCAAAACAGACACTTAAATATACACGTATTATTTTTCTGGAAATTGGATTTTCAGGACGAAACCGTGCTTTGGCTGTCCCGAACATCCCTTTTGGTTACCCGGGAATCAAAGAGTTACGATTCTCAATTAATGCCCAACATTCTGTGGCTCTATATTGGTTCCCAAAGCAGCTTGTAAATGTAATCTTGCTGTTTTACGAATATAATGTTGAAGGCCTACTAATTGTTCATCGGTAATATTGGGCTGTGCAGGCATACCCATGGCCACTTTGGCACCACCCCTTACTACAGCTGTAAAAGAGGTTATGTCCATAGGAATAGAAGACGCCCTTAAATCTGGTGCCATACCACCACTGATTATAGCATATCCGTGGCATTGACGACACTCAGCGTATTTGACCTCTCCTATACTTGCCAGGGTATCATCGACACTAAAATCTGGATCATCTAAAGGAATGGGCACATGCGGTGGCTCCGATTTTGGCATATCTGCTGTGCCTTCCAATGAAAAGGTGATTAACCTTCGTGTTTGTTTTCGATAGGCCCAACCTAAATTAGCAGCATCGAATATCCCAAGGGCAGCAAATCCGCCACCCCATCCTACTAAAAGCGAAATATATTGTTTGCCATTTATTTTGTAGGTAATAGGGGGAGCGGCTATTCCCAAGCCCGTATCAAACGTCCATAAAATTTGACCTGTCTCCGCGTTATAGGCCAATAATTTACCATCCGGTCTTCCTTGGAACAAGAGATTGCCTGCAGTTGTCAAAGTTCCTGCATTGTGCATATGGGTTTGTTGAATGGTCCATACCGCTTTTTGCTTTATGGGGTCCCATGCGATCAATGATCCTGGATATTCCTCGGGCTTATCCGCAAAAGTTGCATCGACCCCCATGCCCCCAACAAACTCGACCGCCTGCCAGGTCTTTAGGTCATAGCCTTCATCAGAATAGTTTGCCCCTTGGTGCATTGCAGGAATATATACCAGACCTGTATTCGGATTAAAAGACATGGCATGCCAGTTATGTGCTCCCCATGCGTTGGGAATAATATAGGCCGGTTTGTTCTCATACCTCGCACCTTCAATTTCTACAGGCCTTCCGGTTTTCATATCAATATGAGAAGCCCAAGAGGTCTCAGTATATGGTTCTGCGGAAATTAGTTTTCCCGTTTCTCGATTGATAACATAAAAGAATCCGTTTTTGGGTGCATGCAATAAAGCTTTCACTTCCTTACCGTCAATGGTAAGGTCGGCCAAAACAATATCCATATTCGAATTGTAATCCCAACTTTCCCCGGGTGTGGTCTGGTAATGCCAAAGGTATTCGCCCGTATCTGGTTTTAGCGCCACGATTGAACTAAGGAAAAGATTATCACCACCTTCGGGACTTCTGATTTTTCGGTTCCACGGAGATCCATTGCCAGTACCTATGTACAAGACATTCAAATCGGCATCATAGGTGAAACCATGCCAGACATTGCCACCACCTCCATGTTTCCACCATTCGCCTGTCCATGTTTCAGCGGCCATTTTCATTGCCTCGTTTTCAAAACCATCTGCAGGGTTTCCCGGCACGATATGAAATTTCCATGCTTCCTTGCCAGTATCTGAGTCATAGGCGGTTACCCAGCCTCTGGTCGGTCCATTTTCGGTACC
>JAGLKG010000412.1 GCA_023141835.1 Maribacter sp.
GGTCATATGGGGAAATCTTGTATACGATAATCGATTCTTTGAGAAGTCCAAAAAAGTATGGTTAATGCCTCGCAAAAAGAAAGGATGAAGAACTGGTAAGGATTTGGGCTTGCAGCACGAAACTTCGTTTCGCTTGCTTTTACCCATCGATGAAGGAAAGTTTTAGCCGAATGGCATTTTTCTTTTTGCAACCTCCGGGAGCAAAACAAGAGGTCTTTGTGGCTACAAAGACACATCTTGAATTACCTAATATATTGTAATAATCTACAAAGGATTTGAATTTTGGTTCTCAAAATAGGATTCCACATTGTTTCAAAAAACATTCCTTTAAAAGAATCGATCAAATTTTCATGAACAGCCCCTCCTATAGAACACAAACCTTTCAAAACCTCAAAAAGCCAACTGAATGCTTCTGTCTTGAATAGAGATAAATCTTTTATACTTGTAAGTGGTTTACATGTTTATAAGTAGTCATTATATGTCATTATTTTTTAGTATTTTACGTCTCCATTAACTATAAATACATACACTATGTTAAAACATTACATTTTATCTATTTTTTTGTTTTCCATTTTACAGACCTATTCCCAGAACGGACCGGATGACGGTTCTTTTGATCTACCGCCACAGTCTTCTGAGACCGCACTTTCCAAAGTCGAGCAAAACCGCCTAAAAAAACTCAAGAGCAACCAGAACTATAGAAGTGTTAGGCTTCTTCGGGTGGAAAATCTAGGCGGGGAGCTTGGAAAGGATAGGGCATCGTTCAATCTGCACAACGGAATACCGGGCTTTGCCGTATCCAAAAAACATATGGAGTTCACCTCGGAAAACGACTTTCTGTACAGCGGGGAAATAGAAGGAGGGGGAACGGCCATACTGGCCCAACGGAACGGTCGTGTTTCCGGCAATATCCAAAAGAACGGAAGGGTCTTCGATATCGAATATCTGGAAAACGGTTATGTGGCCCTGATAGAGTACGATATGAATAAGATAGATGCGCTGGACTGTGCTGTCCAAGAGGATACGAACAAGATGGACAAAGCCCCTTCCGAGGAAAAACCTACCCTTGAACAAACACAGAAGGGAACCACGGAAACGTCAAAGGCATCGGGGGCGACCATAGATGTTCTGGTGCTGTATACGCAAGCTGCCGAGGACACGGGTAGGAACATCACCGATCTGTCCACCACAGCAAGGGGGCAATGGCTCACCTCACAGATAAACAGCCATGTAAGTGCCAACCTAAAGATCGTAGGGGTGGAGCCGTTGGCTTTTAATGAGACAGAATTCAGAATAGATTTAGATATTGTGGCTTTGAGAAATAACATTATAGCTCAACAACTACGAAACCAATATTGGGCTGATCTGGTTGTGCTTATTACCGATGGGAACTACCCTGGGATATTGGGGATAGTTTCAAGTATAGGTCCCGACGAAGACGATGCCTATAGTATCGTACAGGTTGATGCCGCCACCTCCGGGCATACCTTTATACACGAAACAGGCCACCTTTTTGGGGCAAGGCATGAGTTCTCCTTAACTGGCGATGATACTCCCGGGGACGCCCATGGTCACCAGTGGAAAACGGGATGGTGGCCCTTTATAAAGAAATACAATTCAGTAATGAAAACCAATGATGGCAAAGAACGGGTATTGCACTTCTCCAATCCTTATGTGACCCATGAGAGCAAGGCCACGGGTGTCGTTGGCGTTTCCCATAATGTTTGGAACATCAACGGTAATGGACAGACCGTGGCCGACTTTCGGTATACCGCTCCCGACATGATAGCTTACATTTATGGGAAGGGAATGGCCAACGATGGGGAGTCACTTACGTTCACTTCATCGGTGTCCAACGGGCAGTCTCCAATATCCTACAATTGGCAGGTGAACACGGGCAGTGGTTATTTCGGGGCGTGGTCCGGGTACTCATTGACCTATACGATGCCTGCAGGGAAAAACCTGAATGTGAAGCTTACAGTGACAGGAGGGGACGGACAGACGTCCACTGCATACCATACTGTCCAGAACTCGTTCTTGGGTGGCGGTCCCTGTACGAAATGCCCGGATATAGAAGGCAAAATTGCTGTTTTGACGGACGCTGTCGAAAGTGAAGAGGAGCTGGCCACGGGCGACATTTTGTTTCCAAACCCCTCGTCTGGTACCATTTACTTGAAAACGGACAAGGAATCTGAGCAATTTGACCGTTACGAGATCGTTGATATAAGTGGGGCAATGGTCCAAGAACAGAAGATAGATGTAGGTTCCGCTATGAACCAAAATACTCTCGGGTTCGATATCTCAAAACTGTCCAAAGGAATCTATGTTCTCAGATTGATGGGAAGCGGGAGTTCAATATCCTTTAAATTTGTGAAAAAATGAGTACAATGGCTAGAATTGGAATGTTGATTGTTTTGCTTTTTATCGCTGTTGGTTGCAGTAAAGATGATTCGGAAGACGGTTTTTATAATGGCTCAGCAACAGCTTTAAAAAATGGAGAGGCTTGGAAGGCCAAAGCATTCTTTGGAGAAAGCACCGATAATCCCGGAAAATTTCTCTTAACAATTGATGTCCATAATAATCAAGGCTTTTGGAGAGAATCATTGGGAATTCAAAAGATAAATAACGTTTTTGTTGCTCAGCAAGTTGGTCATTATTTGGCGGATTCAAGTTTTGAAGGTGCTTTGGTATCATATTCCACTTTTATTGATGATGGCGATGTTCTTGGAGACTTTTACGAACTAGACACCATTGCTGCTGATAATCACTTTCAGCTAACTCGATACAATTCCTCCAAAGGTGAAATAGAGGGGGTGTTTAATATCTCCTATGTTTTGACTAGGGATGATGGGGAGGGGGAGGTGCCGCCGGCAAGATTGGAGTTCAAGGAAGGTAAATTTTTCGCAAAGGCGAAACGGAGTTGGTTTGAATGAAAGATTGTCAGATAGGATGTCTTAAAAATTGTCCAAAGGCATCTATATATTAAGATTAATGGGCGATGGGGTCTCCAAATCCTATAAATTCGTTAAAAATTGAAAGTCATGTGCAAACTTTGGTTGGTGGTAATATTACTTTTAAATGTGGTTGGCTGTAGCAAGGATGATTTACCCGGTGACCACCACAACGGCTCTGCAACCGCCTTAAAAAATGGTGAGGCTTGGTCCTCTAAAGTCTACTTTGATGAAAACACCAATGATCCCGGAGTATTTATTATAAGATTTGATGTTTATAATGATCAAGGGTTTTCGAGAGAAGCTTCCGGTGTTTCGAACATAGACAATGTATTCACCCTTCAACAAATTGTTTCAAACGGTTTTGATAATATTGAGGGACCCTCCAGCAGTTATGTCACTTTAATCGATGACGGCGATGTCGTAGGGGACAGGTACGATGAACTGGACTTGGAGAACAACAATTCCTTCCAGTTCACAAACTATAATTCCTCAAGGGGAGAGATAGAGGGGGTCTTTAACATTTCCTATGTTTTGACCAGGGACGATGGGGAGGGCGAAGCGCCCCCAACAAAATTGGAATTTACGGAAGGTAGGTTCTCTGCAAAGGCGAAACGGAGTTGGTTTGAATGACATACCTGGTATGTTAAACTAATATTTAATATAAAAAATAGCGGGGACGTAAACCCCGCTATTTTGCGTAAAAACTTTATTGTTTTTATTTGTTGTTAGTCGTATCTTTATGATAACAAAGCGTGAATATATTTTGCTTTAGAATAGTTCTTTTTGCATTTAGTGAACGATTCGGTGAATCGTAATATGGATTAACAATGCAAGCTATTGATATCGAAAGAGTTAAAGGTGTTAGGAAGCTTCCTGCCACCCCGACTTTAACGTTTTTCTAATATCTAAAACCTGATAATCAATTGATTGTCAGGTTTTTGTATTTTAGGGATTTATCGAAATCAGACGTTTTTGTATAAAAATCCAGTAAAAAGGTCAACAAATCGGATAACAAATTA
>JAGLKG010000413.1 GCA_023141835.1 Maribacter sp.
GCTTTTTAAAAAGTCTAATTTATTGAATGGATTGGCTGCAAGCATTCTGCTTATAGGCATTTTCATTTCCTTGGTTAGATTGAACGGTCAAGAAACAATGCTGGCCTCAACTACTCAAAAAAGAGATAATTGGATTCGAAAATCATTAAATCCGATTGAAAACCCGGATGTAGATTCAAAGATTCAACCAAATCGATTAAAACCACTTAGGGTAATTGTTTCAGAAAATAACAAAAGAGCATATGTCACCCTATCTGGAAAAGAAATTGATCCAGGTTCGGAAGTTGCAATAATCGATATTATAAAAGGTAAGGAGTCGGGAAGAATAAAAGTGGGCAGTGGCCCTACAGGAATAACACTTCATCCTTCAGGTCGATGGGCGTTTGTCGCAAATCGTTTCTCCAACTTTCTTTCTGTTATTGATTTGGAGGCTGATACCGTCATTACTGAAATTCCCGCTCCTTACTATTGTGAGGAAATACTTTTCTCCCATGATGGAAGAACGGCTTATGTATCCAACTTTTCAACAAATCAAATACTATTGATTGATCTTGAATTAAAGGCCGAAAGCATATCTGGGCAGTTACGCAATATTGGATTCGAACAACATGAGTTTGTTGGAAAATCCAAGACTAAAAAAGCTAAGGAGGAAATTGATTCTATTGATTTCTCAAAACCATCGATAAATAGTATTATTAGGGGCAGTTGCGGTACGGCGGAGTGTCACTTGTACCAGATTGGAAATTTTTACTCCGGACCCGATGTTGAAAAAACTTATAAAAGTGTTCTTGGGCATATTTTTCCGGGCGATACGATAAATAGCCCGCTTTTAAAATCGGTGATTTCCGAACAAGATGGAGGTTGGGCTGATAAGGTTGATGGACGTCATCATGCCGGAGGTGTTGTTTTTGAAGGGCTTAAAGACAATTCAGATTATTTGGATCTAAAGAGATGGATTGCAAAATTGAAGGTAGGTCCTGGTATCGAGGTTGGCGATAAACCCAGGGACATGATACTATCACCCGATGGCCAAACACTGTTTGTGGCCAATACCGGTTCTCTGGATATTTCGGTGGTTAACCTACAGGCGTTAGAGGAAACTCGACGTATTTATACACGTTCCCCAGTCAATGATTTATTATGGGTAAAAGATCGCATTGTGGCCGCAACTCTCGGGGTAGGCTCTGGTCACCCAAAAAAACACCATGCTGGTCGCGAAAGCATGGATAAAAACAATCCAGAAGCGGAATTCACTTTGTTTCGTGATTTGAAAACAGGTAAACCATTGCCATTAAATCAGCAAAAACCACTTGGCCCCTACGATGATATTGACGGAACTGCCCAAGAGAAATTTAGGGATATAACAAATGATATAATCATTTTTGAACCTAAGGTGAATAATGTGGCAGCATATCGGGCAACCGATCAATTCACACGCTATACGTCGGATAGTTTTGAATCATTGATGGGTGACAAAAAAGGTGACGTACCCAGAGAACTTATGAAGGTGATAGGTGCCTTTCCTGAGCAAATGGTAGCATATAACAACCACCTTTATGTCACCATGTCCGGGACCTTCCAGGTACAAGAATGGGAGCTAAATTTTGAGGCACAACCCTCAAACCGGCTTATTCCAAAACGGGTATTTAATACAGGTTATAAACCAGGTGGTATTGCAGTTGCAGATAATTCGTTGGTGATAGCCAATCAACTTGATGAAACCCTCACAATAATTTCCTTAGTGGATGGTACGCAACGAAAAGTAGCCCTCAAAAGTTCCCATTCTCCTTTTCCATCAACAGATTTTGAAAGAGGTGAATTTTTTGTGCAAACAAGTATTTTTTCAGTAGATCAAGATCAAAGTTGTGTGCATTGTCATTATCGTGATGCTTCAGATGGAAAGCGTTGGAGTGTAAGTCAAGTCATGGGACAAAGTCGTGATGGGGAAGAAAGAACAGGGGGTAGCAGGGAAATTCCGGATATTCGGGCACTTTTTCACAAGGTACCTTTTTTCATTGAAGGAACCCTTTCAATGGATGAAGCTTTAACTATGATGATGGAACACAATCCCTTAGTTGATTTTCAGAACAACACCCCTGCAGGAGACTTTTCCAAAATATTTGCTGACAAACAGGATGAAACGAGCCTATCAAAATCTGCAGATGCCATTGTGGTTGCTACTGGAAAAAAATGGAAGGATGCCAAAGTTGAATTGGCTGATCTTGTGGAACGTCGTGAAGCGTTTTTCAAAAAGCAATCTCAAAAGTACTTCGGGAATGCCTTCTCTTTTAGAAAAATACAAAAGCTTATTGGGGATTATCAAGGAGGCGAACCCCGTCTCTTACCAAATCCGAATGACCCTACAGATCCGATGGTTTTGCATGGAAAGGAATTATTTGAAAATCCTCTTGTAGGATGTGCTAGTTGCCATCCGGCACCAAGTTTTACCGATAAGGTTCATGTATATAATCAAAATAAATCTTTCCCTCCGTTGGTTACCCCCACTGCAAGAGATAATGTTCATACGTTGATCAGTGCCGATAGAATTGATTACCTCAATGGCTATAAGCGCTCCTGGGACACAAATGACGCTGGTAGAATTGAGGAAAGGGAAGGTTTCTTTGCAGCGCCTTCCTTATTGGGAATATGGGCACGTCCTCCACGATTTCTCCATCATGGTGGTGCAATAAGCCTGCGCGAGGTGGTGTGTACACCTGGTCACCCCGCGTTACGCCCCCTAGCTTCAACCCGTGTTATCCCTGAAAGACCGGACCATTGGGAAATAGGTATGAACGAACTTAATGGGGTGCCCGACACGCATGGTGTAACTTCCCATCTATCCGTTTGGGATATAGAATGTTTACTAAAATTTATTAATTCTATCAACTAGGTATTTTATGATGAATAAGAAAAATATCAAAAAACCTTTTGGGATCGGCATTATCATATTGATACTATTGCTGGCTGGAGTGTCTTTAAATATGCTGATAGAAAATAATCCAATGTTGGATGGATTCACTTCAG
Source organism: Maribacter sp. (assembly GCA_023141835.1). Classification (GTDB taxonomy): domain Bacteria; phylum Bacteroidota; class Bacteroidia; order Flavobacteriales; family Flavobacteriaceae; genus Maribacter_A. The sequence goes on from JAGLKG010000413.1 coordinate 3,025, forward strand.
CGTACAGTTCAAAACAAACATTTGCCTCCTTTAATAAAAATGTGGTCCCAGTCCTTGATAAGCACTGCTCTGTATGTCATGGAGTTGATGGGGAAAAATATCAAAACATTAAAAACTCATCCCAAAGTTCTGACTTGCTACGGTGGCAAGTCGGTGTTTCGGGTAGTATTGAAACCATTCAACAAAGGCGTCAACTTTATGATGATCTTCTTCAGCATAGTACAGATTCCAATAAAAATAATTTGGTCGAATATAACATTCACCCCATAGGGAGTCATTTGCTAAGAGCAGGTTTGGCAAAAAGGTATTCGGGCAGTAGGCATCACGAAATATTCAATTCACCCGAAGACAAGGATTTTTTAGCTTTAGAACAATGGATCGTCAATATTAATGCTAATGAAACGAAAGCAAAAGTTGAGAAAAGTGAAAGTGAAACGTTTTTCTCTGAAAAGGTAGTGCCTGTTTTAATCCGAAAAAACTGCTTTGGCTGTCATGGACCAATGGCCTTTAATGATCTTCGGTTAGATCCTGGCATTCCCATGTTGAAAGGCCTGTTTACTCAAGAAATTCATCAACACAATCGGAAAGCCATGCTCGGAAAAGATACTCGAATGGTACACTTGTCCGGTGATATGGAACAATCTAAGCAATTACTCAAAAATATACCTGTTGAACAAGGTGGGATGGTTCACCTTGGGGGAAATAATTTCTTTGAAAAAAATGACCCCGATTATAATACCCTTCTTCGATGGCTTGAATTGGAAAAAGAAGCAGTTCAAATGAAAACCGGAATGGGTCTCGGACAAATGAATGGCATTATTTATGTGCAACGTCCGGTTGCATCTCCAGAACGTTTTTTTGAGGATGATACTTTCCTTCCCGGTGCGGATATCCTATGGTCTAAAAAGGGTGGGATACAAAACCTTACTTCGTCTTTACATCCAGAAGGCCCCGCGGATATTCGTGCTCCTGATGTGAGTTATGATGCCAAAAAAATCATTTTTTCCATGCGAAAAAGCAAAAAAGAGGCTTTTAATATCTGGGAGTTGGTACTTGAAAATGGCTCTGCCAGACAAATTACTTTTTCTGGGGACCCAAAAATACATTTCAAAGATCCTTTGTATATACCTAATCCAGAGAATGGGATTGCAACTGACTTGGGGAGCGTTTCCTTATCCTTCGCATCAAATCTTTCAGGTGAATACTGCCAATCAAGCCCTGATGCCATTCTTGGGGAAGCAGAAGCTGGGAATTTGAATAGTATAGTTGATGTACAACGTACAGAAAAGGCAGGGACATTCAATAACCATACACTCACAATTGTAAGAGGAACCAATAAAGGGGAAGTACGAAAAATAGTGTCCTATGCTCCGGGTAGGATCAAGGTAAATAAACCTTTTTCAAAACCTTGCAATTCAACTACCCACTATGAGATTGATATAAAGGCCCGAATGGCTCCTAAATACGATCTGTATAGACTACAACTTGCAGAAAAAGGAAATGAGAAAAAAGTATTTCAAGAAACCTTGAACCGAATGACCTATTCTGTAGGTCAGATACGAAGACCAACCATGAGATCGGATGGAGAAATCATGTTTACAACCTTACGTACCGGACGTCAGGATGGGAGAGCGTTTTTCAATGGTGCCCTTTTTCGAACTCACGTAGATGGCTCCAACATGCACACGCATAATGGCAATCGGTCCGGTATACCAATATTTGCTGATGATAGGGAAATGCCAAATGGGCTAGAGATCAGAATAGGGAGAGACGCCGATTCTTACTGGGGAGGAATGCTTATTCTTTCGGATCATCAGTTTGGCCCATCAATTGAAAAGAATAATCCCACGGATAACCTGGATCACCCTTACCAAAATGGAATACCCGAAAATTCCAAAGTGCGATTTGTTCCAGGATGGATATCAATGGATACGCTAGTAGGATATGGCGGTGTTTCAACTGGTGGGGCTTACAGAGACCCCTATCCGTTGCCAGATGGCAACTTGCTGGTATCCTATGCGAAAGGACCCATTGATTTGCATAATCCGAATGCAAATCCGAATTTTAATATTATAAAACTTAGTCCAAACCCTGCGTTCCAATCAACAGATGGGTTCAATTTTGGAAATGTAGAACGGGAGCTTATCATTTCAGGAACTGGCTCTCAGTTATGGCCTAGACCAGTTACACCCAGATTGAAAGAATCGGTTCATAAAAAACTGAAAAATGACCAGGATTTATTTGGCTTGCCCAAAATACGAAACGGATTTACCCAATATCCGGACAGTATTGCTTCGTCCTTACAGGTATCTGATTTGGTATTGTTAGAGGCTTTCTTTGAGCAAATAACTCCGGCTGGCCAAAAAGATATCGCATCCCAGGATGTCAAATACGCGCGCGTAATTGGAGCACAACCCCAATACAAAGGGGACTCTGGAGCTGTTAAACGTTTTTTGATTGCAGAAGTTCCCATAGAGGAAGATGGCTCTTTTTATGTTCAGATACCCTCTAAAACCAGTTTTGATATTCAATCCCTTAATTCACGAAAAATGGCTTTACGCACTCCCAATCGTTGGCTTTATTGCCAACCCGGGGAAAAACATTCCTTATCAACCCCAAGAAATTTGTTTACCCAAAGTTGTGCAGGATGTCATGGTAGTTTAACTGGCGCCAGAGAAGATGTTACCCGTAGGCCTGATGCAATTTCTGGTGCATCGCGAACTTTAAGTTTCTGGAATGAAGAGCAGCAGAAAGTTTTGCTGCCCTCCAATTATTCTGGGGATATAGAAGTATCCACTCAATTCATTTCATATGAAAAGAACATAGTGCCTATTATTGATAAGAAATGTATCAATTGTCATGATAAAGGGAATACATCCAACACTGTTGATTTATCGCAAGAAAACGGCTTTGAGTCCCTTCGTAAATTTGTCGAACATCAAGAAGCATTGGCCATCAAAAGTAATCTGATTGAAAAATTGTTGGGTAAAGAGTTTCTAGCACCGCAAAAAAACCAAGGAAATTTAACACACCCTTCTAAAAATCCGCTTAACGAAGATGAAATGTTGACATTTATTCGTTGGATTGATTTGGGCGCAATACAATATGAAGGGGGCAAAAACAATGAATAAAATGTACTATTTTTTAATAGCATTCTTTATCCTGGCCATTGGGTTTTCTATCTCCCACTGGACAAATAAACCCATTCAGACCCATACACCCCACAATAACAGCTTAAGAAATTGCATGGATTGTCATCAAAACTCCCTTTTACAAGATGCATGGAAAGGAATACCTTCCTGGCACAGTGAAAAGTTTTGTAATCCCATATTGAATTCTGAAAATCGCGAGGAACATCGTCGTGTATCCCATAGTCATCGCAACGAATGCATGACCTGTCATGCATCTAATTTTCAAGCCAAATGTGCTAATTGTCATATACAAACAGAATGGTAAAGATGAAAATTCCAAAGTTAAAAAATCAATTACATTCCCCTATTCAAAGAATAACTTCGCCTGATTCTATCCAATTACAAATCAATGGATGTACACCTTTGGTTAAAACCGGAGATGTAGTGGCTGCCGGTTCCTTGATCGCAAAATCAGCTGTAGTTGGTACTATTGAAAGAAGTATTCATTCTCCATTCAATGGAAGAATTACTTCGGTAAGTCTTAGTAATGTAGCCATTGAAGGCGATTGGCCAAATACACAAACCAGTGCCGCACATTATGAGGCAAGCGGTATTGAAGCCGAAAAAATTAGGGAGCGCTGCCGTATGGCGGGGATTGTGGGAATGGGAGGGGCCATGACTCCTACCCATATTAAACTTATTCCTTATCACCCAATTGATACGGTACTGGTAAATATTTGCGAAAGTGAACCATTTTTAACATGCGACCATCGCGTTTTAGAGGAATATCCCCATGAAATTGAATGTGGGTTGAAATTGGCAATGATTGCAGTGGGCGCAGAAAATGGTTTGATTGCCCCTAAGATAAATAACTACACCTCAGGTTATGAACGATTTTTAGTGGAGGAAACTTTAGGTCGAAAAGTACCTGTGAATCGTCGCCCAACAGATGTGGGCGTATTAGTACTGAATTTACAAACCGTCCGTGCCCTTTATCATGCCGTATTTGAACAACGACCCTTAACACAGCGGGTAATTACTGTTGATGGAGATGCCATAAAACGACCAGGGAATTATTTAGTCCCAATAGGGACCAAGGTCGGTCATATTTTGGAATATTGTGGCTGGGATGAGAACATTTCAAGACAGATCATCATAGGTGGGCCAATGATGGGTGATAGAGCTGACAAAAACACCCCTATCACAGCAGGGACAGGAGGAGTACTTGCACTTACATCAGAACAAACGGCAAAAGTTCGGGATAACCCATGTATACGTTGTGGAATGTGTATGGACGCTTGTCCGCTGGGATTGTGGGCTGGTCAAATGGATCGATATCCATCAGCAGACCTTCTGGCCTGTATTGCTTGCGGAGCTTGTCAGTTTGTCTGTCCTGCCCAGCGTCCTATTATAAAAAATATTCAAAAGGCAAAGAATGCCTTTCTTCAAAAAACTGATTCACTTTGATGAAATTTGCACAAAGCATTACGATAATTTTACTGTTAGTGGCTGCTCTTGTCGAATGGGTGGCGAATCAAAAAAATGCCAATCATAGTATTGCTGAAAAACACATCGGCAAATGTGAAGCTGTCCAGTTTCCAGGAGCAGCTGCTTTTCAATCTTCCAACAAAACAGCAATTATTTTTAAGAGTGATGGTTTTCAGGGACCAATAGCGGCCATGTTTGTACTATCGAACAATACAATTGAAAAATTGGTGATTTTAAAATCGAATGAAGGCTTGGATAAATCAGCATTGAACAATCCTGATTTTTTAAAGTCCTTTGAGCAAAATGCACAAGATTTACCGCTAGATGTAGATGCCGTTTCAGGCGCAACCATTTCAAGTCAAATTGTAATTGATGAAATGAATCGATATATAAAGGAATGGAATAAAAAGAATGATTGATATTAAAAATATACCAAATGATCCAACGGTTGGCCGAGCGCATCCGAATTCCAAGTATTTATGGATAATTATTGCTTGCTTGCCCTTAGTATTCCAATTGCCTTCATCCGATGTCCCCATCTGGGCTTTGGGATTGGCATTTGGAGGGTGGATTGCAAATAAACATCCATTACGCTGGATAGCCCTGGCGTGGCTCATCTCTGTTTTTTATCCAACAATGCCCTTTCTTCTTCTTGCCTGTTGTGGTGTGCCACTAAAAAATTGGCGGGATTGTTTATATGCCGCATTGTTGGGTTCTGCTCTTTCCTTGGCCCCTATTCCCGGGGAATTTGGGAATATCGGTGCCGTATTGATCATCGCGGGTTTGATCGTCATTATTTACAGGAAAGTAAAACCATTTTTAAGCGCGTAAAATGAGACCAATTGATACCCTATTTATTATCTTAGTTTTTAGTTCTTATCTAAAGAATCCCAAACAGAAGTACCTTATTTCAATACTCCCAATTTTAGCTTTTATGGTATTTTTTTTTAATGATTATATCCCCGCTTCAATAGCATCTTTCGTACTTCCGGTAATTGCAATTCTAGTCTGTATTATTAGTATTGGGCTATCTCCAATTAGTTTGTTATTGCTCTTTCCTGAATATAATCATTTGTGGGAGGCTTTAATGATTCCCCTCCTTTGGTTCATTATCACCCCTTTAATAAAAAACTTGAATGCTAGAATAAACGACGAACACATCCCTTACTATATACGTGGCATCCCTATTCGTTTTATTACCCTGGGAATTCTTTATTATATATTTTATCCCTTGTCATACCTATGAAACCAGGACCATTTATACATAGCGGGTTTACCACTCATAGGTTAATGTTTATTACAACATTGGCAATGATACCAATGGTGGCAGCATCTATCTGGAAAAATGGTTTTGATGCGATGATTCTATTCGTTGTATCCATATTTTCCGTTTTTTGCATGGAATTTATTTGCCAACGTCGTATCGTCTTTGAATATAGTGCCCTTATAACAGCAGTACTTCTTGTATTAATGTTGCCTGCAACTGCTCCTTGGTGGATTTCAGTAGTCGGTGCTATATTGGCGGTTGGAATTGGTAAATATTTATTTGGAGGAATTGGTCAAAATATATTTAATCCAGCTGTATTATCACGGGTGTTGCTTATGGCCTTTTTCCCCGCCATTTTTATAATGCCTGAATGGATCGTTGATGGTGTTTCCGGAGCCACCCTGCTTTCCAAAGAAATTGGCGCCTCAATGCCATCTTTGAGTTCTTTGTTATTACGTTCAAACCCAGGTTCTTTGGCCCAGGCAATGCCCGTAACTGTGTTGTTGGGGGGAGTAATTCTTCTGGGTTATAAGCTGATTGATTGGCGCGTTCCTCTTTTTTATTTAGCCACCATATCTTTGTTGTCCATCCTTCTTCCAGGAAGTGATAAAGTTTTAGGGCATGCCCCCCATCTGCTTGGTAATCCGCTACTACATATACTAGCTGGCGGTTCATTATTAACTTCTTTTTTCCTTCTGACGGATCCGGTCAGTTCTCCTTTTTCTTCAAATGGTCGGGTTGTTTACGCAATAATTGCAGGTGTTTTTACAATGATCATAAGGTACTACACACCATATCCGGACGGTGCGGCATTTGGGGTTTTGCTGGCAAACGCAATGGTGCCTGCGATAGAAAAATATATGTTGAAATTAAAGGCATCCGTCTTTTAATCTATCGTATAATCCCCTTAACAAACAAAGTATGAGCAGGAAAGGTAATTGTC
>JAGLKG010000414.1 GCA_023141835.1 Maribacter sp.
TTGCATTCTTGGCCGCTCTGGAAGATGCCGCACAAAAAGGAATTAAGATCATTGCCCTTCCCGGCGATTTTTCTGATGATGGTCAGCCTATGAATGTTAGGGCTTTGCGCAAGATTCTCGATACGTATTCTAAAAAATACAATATTACCTTTTTGGTCATTACAGGAAATCATGATCCGGGACGACCATTTGCTCAAGAAGCTGGGAAAAAGGATTTTTTGGGAGAAGGAGGCCAACCTCAGGCTATACTGAGCAAGCAAGGTACTATGGAAAATAATGGCTTACAGCCCATTATTACACAAGATGTTAAGGAGTGGGGGTATGCTGGAATTTTAAATGAATTATCCGATTTTGGATTCTTTCCCCAAGAAAAATTTCACTATTGGGAAACTCCATTTTCAAGTTATAGCTATGAAAACTATACTTTAGAAAAGGCAATTCTTACATCAGGATTAAGCCATAGGCAGTATCCTATTTCCGAAAATTTGTTGGTTCCAGATGCGAGTTATTTAGTAGAGCCTCAAGAAGGGGTGTGGTTGTTGGCTTTGGATGCAAACGTATATGTACCAGTTGAAGGGGCGGATGATGTATCCCAGAATCCAAAAAACTATAGTGGAGCCAGCACCGGATACAATAATGTCCTTACCCATAAACGGCATCTGATACAATGGGTTGGTAAAGTGGTCAAAGAGGCACAAAAAAGAGGAAAAACACTGATTGCCTTTAGCCACTATCCCATGGTGGAGTTTAATGATGGTACCTCGGAATTGAAAAAAGCACTTTTTGGTAGTAATAAGATGCAATTGCATAGGGTCCCGAAAGAAGATGTCTCAAAAGCCTTTGCGGATGCTGGGCTCAAAGTACATTTTGGGGGGCATATGCATATTAATGATACCGGAATCCATACGACTGAAAAAGGAAATAGTTTAATTAATGTACAAACGCCTTCATTGGCCGCCTATCCAGCAGCCTATAAAATACTGACTGTACAATCCAAGTATATCTTGGATGTGGAAACCGTTCCTTTGGTTTCTGTTCCAAGATTTAAGGAATTATTTCCTTTATATAAGAAAGAGCATGAGTATCTGATTGAAAATAAGGAAGGGCAAATTTGGAGTCAAGAAATACTTAATACCAATAACTATCAGGAATATGTAACCTGGCACTTGAAGGAATTGGTTCGACTTCGATGTATTCCTGATGATTGGCCGTCCGTTTTAAAAGAACATTTGCTGAAACAAAGTGGTAAGGAATTATTAGTAACAGCAGCCGATTCTGACGAAATATCTCAAATTCAATCCTTGTTGGCCCAGCAAGATTTGACATTTCTAGATTTTGAATCTTGGACGGGTTTGGACATGATCTTTGATTTTTACCGTTTACACAATGGTGATGAATTGGCGCTGGAGGATATTGGTGAAAAAAGAATCCATCAATACAAATTAGTACTGCAACAATTAGTATCAGGGAATCCAAATAGTAAAGATCAGCTCCATGATTTTGCTGAAATTTTTGAAAAACAGTTTGAGGGAGCCCCCTCGGACTCTTTTAGGATAGATCTTAACGAAGGCACGGTTCAAACTTTAATGAACAATTAATAGCTCCATAATTTAATAAAATTCATAGCCAGGAATAAGAGTAGATCGAAAAAGATTTTTAAAACCAAAGATAAAACGTATACCACTTTAACATAGCTAGTATACGGTTCATTATTAGCACATGAACCGTCATGTTTTTTGACTTAATTTCTA
>JAGLKG010000415.1 GCA_023141835.1 Maribacter sp.
AATGGGGCATATCTCAAGACAATTTTGGAAGGCTATATTATAATGATAACACCAGGCAATTGATTGGAGATTATATGCTACCAAATAGATTGACCCGAAACCAAAACCACATTCCAAAATCAGGTATATCTGAACTATTGACCAAGGACCAAAGAGTATATCCTTTACATGCCGCTGCCGTCAATAGGGGGTATGCGAAAGGAATCTTGGATCAAGATAGTCTATTGGTCAATGTAACTGCTGCTTGCGGCCCTCTCGTTTATCGTGGTGGAACATTTCCCAATGAATACAATCAGAATGTATTCGTCTGTGTACCAGAGGCAAATTTGATCAAACGTAACATTCTATCTTTTAAAGGGGATAGCGTACTTGCAAACCAAGCTTGGCAGGATAAGGAATTTTTGGCCTCCTTCGATGAAGGTTTTCGTCCTGTAAGCCTTTCCAATGGCCCTAATGGAAGCTTATATATTGTTGATATGCATCGTGGGGTTATTGGCCATCATGCCTATCTAAGTCCATATTTAAGGAAGAAGGCAAAGGAAATGCAATTAGATACAATTGTAAATTATGGACGCATTTTAAAAGTTGACGACCAGAACATGATACCTTCCAAAATTCCTGATTGGGAATTACTTTCAGATTCTGAATTGGTGGTATTATTGAAACATTCAAACGGTTGGATTCGTGACCGTGCCCAGCATTATTTGGTGTACAAACAGCAGAATGGTGCTGTTTCCGAATTGCAGAAATTGACAATTGATAGTCAGAATCCTATAGCACAAATCCATGCCATGCACACCTTAAATGGGTTGGATGCACTTACCTATGATTTGCTGAAAGTAGTGGCTGACAAGAGCGAGGCAGATGTAGCTTCTCATGCCATTGTTTTATTGGAAGAATTTGCCTCTATCGATCGAGCTTCTGATACCGGCGCACTATTCAACGATTTAATGTCGAGAAATGAATTGGCTATCGATTTATATCTGGCCAATACGGTAGGTACCTGGGTTTCGGTTTCCAAAGATCCATTTATGTCCCTATTGAATGATTTAGAAAAAGAACATGGTGATAATCCCATATTCCAGGAAGCAATTTTAAGTGGCATGGGAGAAGTTTCCAATACAGTATTGGATGTATTGAAGGACCAGGACAATTCCTTAGAGAAAGGAATTGCCAAGATTTTAGAACAACGCCTAAAGAAGAAAATCAACCCTATTTTTTTAAAAAAAGCATTAACAGAGGATACCAGGACCAAAGGAGCCAAACTATTTCGTCAAATCTGTTCATCATGTCATGGCATGGGTGGAGAAGGAATCCAGGGAATGGCACCCCCACTGGTACATTCTGAACATATAGACGAAGTTAAAAACTTGGCCTTGATTATACTTCACGGGTTAAAGGGACCTGTTCATGTAAATGGCAAGTTATATGAACTTAATCATGCCATGCCGGGACTGGGGAACAATAAGGCGTTAGACGATAAGGATATCTCGGATATAATTTCGTATGTTTCAAATGCCTTTTCAGATAAACCAAAGGGTGTAAGACCCGCTAAGATCAAGGAGCTTCGAAATGAAAAACCTGAAAAGGGTTCTGAGTATACTGAAGAGGAATTATGGCAGCGTTCTAAGTGAAAAGCATGGAAATAGGGCGATTTACTTCTTGTATCTAAAACGATAATGAAGTTTATGTTCTGGGATTGCCGAATATCTCTCTTTTTTCATACTTTGTAAGAGTGAATCTTAAAATAATAAAGCAATAAGGGCATGAAAAATAAATTAAGAGGCTTAATAGTACTTACACTGTGTTTTGGATTTTTGACTTCTGTTTCGAGTCAGAAGGAAGATAAGGATTGGATTCCTTTGTTTAATGGCAAGAATTTGGAGGGTTGGCAAGTGGGGGAAAATGCAGCTACCTTTTCAGTATCGGATGGTATTCTTAAGATTGGTGGCCCTAAGGCCCATTTGTTTTACGTAGGTGATGTAGAAAATCATGAGTTTAAGAACTTTGAGTTTAAGGCAACCGTGATGACGAAGCCCAACGCCAATTCAGGCATTTATTTTCACACCAAGTATCAGGAGACAGGATGGCCTTCGATTGGCTATGAGGTACAGGTAAACAATTCCCAAGGTGATTGGAAACGTACGGGCAGTCTGTACAATATAGTTAATGTAAAGGAAACATATGTTGTCGATAATGAATGGTATACCGAGTACATCAAAGTAGAAGGGAAGCGGGTCATCATTAAAATAAATGATATTGTAGTGGTTGACTATACCGAACCAGAGCATCCAAAGCGTGAAGGAGGTGAGGTGAACAGAGTGCTTTCAAAAGGAACCTTTGCCATTCAAGGGCATGACCCCGGAAGCATTGTTTTTTATAAAAGTATAGCGGTTAGGCCGTTGGATTAATAAAACGATTTGGTGAAAAAAGAATAGAGACTAAGTGACTCTTTCCTAGACATCCAATAGATATTCGGCGACCGGACCAATACGATTCCTGGTTTCGTTTTTAATATATCTCGACTGGTCTATTTGCTGCGGTTGGTCTCGACGGCAAAAATAACTGTGAATAGCACGTCTGGGCCGGTCGGTATTATTTTTTGTCCCACCATGCCAAGTATGTGAATTAAATACGACTACTGTTCCAGCAGCGGCCTCAATTAATATCTCGTCCGGATGGGTAGCCACAGGATCTTTAAGTACAGCTTGTGGCATTGCTTTGGAATGGTTTGTTCTAGGAACGATACGGGTACTCCCATTTTCTTTGGTAAAATCGTCTAATAACCAAATGGAATTGCAGACTTTATAATCACCTGAATCAATAGGCTCGGCCCAATCCACATGCAGTTTTTGCAAACCATCTCCTGGTAGGGCGGCCCGATAATTAAGTGAGGATAGCTTAATATGTTGACCCAAAACATGGGCAATCGTGGCCAGTACCTTAGGATTCGTATAAAAAAGGTCGAATATACTCCCTTTGTTTACCAAATCGGCCAAACGGTCCGCGCCAGCTTCCTTAGGATGTCTAATGTGGGGTGAGTCGGTCAATTCAGCTCCAGCCAACACACCTTCATTCTGTAAAAGCACATCTATTTGACCAAGAATAGATTCAATCTCGGTATCAGACAATACTTTGCCGAGATTCAGGTATCCATTTACATCAAGAAATGTTTTTTCTTCTTTGGAAAGTAAATCACTCCTAACACCTAATAATTTAAGATAATCCTTCATTTTAAAAATGTACTTGGCATTTTGTTGAATTCTCCAAATAATAGATTTATCCATCCAGAAATGCCGCCCTCTAAATTAAATTATTTTTTTAGTTTGTGTTATGGTTCATAAATAACATTTTAAAATTTTATGAATTATACAAATGGTTTATCTTCCGTAATATTTCATATTTTTCCAAAACAGAGTGAGCCAAATTAGAGGTACTTGCAAATTTGCCTGAAAAACATAGTAGTAGAAGAGGTTTAAAATGATCAGAGACAGTTATACAATTTTTTTATGGAGAATTTTACCCGTATGTATTCTTCTATTCTTTGGGTCTTGTGGTGATACAGGAAATAATGAATTAAAAATTAGTTTCAATCGGGATGTTCGTCCAATATTAAATGATAAATGCCTTCGTTGTCATGGGGGAGTTAAGGCCAATGGAGGTCTTAGTCTATTGTTTGAGGAAGACGCTTTTGGTAAAACAGAGTCCGGGGTCCCGGCAATTGTTCGGGGAAATCATAGGAAAAGTGAATTCTATAAAAGATTGGTGCATGAGAATCCCGAATTAAGAATGCCTTTTGAGGCCGAACCTTTAACGCAAACTGAGATAGAAACCATTGCAAAATGGATTGACCAAGGAGCGAAATGGGAGAAACATTGGGCTTATATTCCTCCGAAAGAAAATTTGATTCCGCCCAAGGTAAACGATGATAATTGGTCAAAGAATCCCATAGATCAATATATATACAAGGAGTTTGAAAAAGAGGGACTCACACCATCGGTAGAAGCGAATAAATATACATTGATAAGGAGGCTCTCCTTGGATTTAACAGGATTGCCACCATCGGTAAAAGAAATTCAAACATTTGTTGAAGATCAATCACCAAATGCCTATGAAGAATTGGTAGATCGATTGTTGACTTCTCCACATTTTGGAGAACGATGGGCGAGTATGTGGTTGGATTTGGCACGGTATGCAGATTCAAAAGGATTTGAAAAAGATACCAATAGGGAAATATGGAAATTTAGGGATTGGGTGATCAATGCTTTTAATGATGATATGCCATTTGATCGATTCTCTGTGGAGCAGTTGGCCGGAGATTTACTTCCAACTCCTACTGAGTCGCAATTAATCGCGACTGCGTTTCACAGAAATACGCTGGCCAATGATGAAGGGGGTACGGATAATGAGGAGTTTCGGGTAGCCGCGGTTGTTGAACGAACGGCAACTACCTATGAGGTTTGGCAAGGAACAACTATGGCCTGTGTACAATGTCATAGTCACCCCTATGACCCATTTCGGCATGAGGAATTTTATGAATCCATGGCCTTTTTTAACAATGCAGCGGATAATGATTCTTATTTTGAACAGCCGAAGCTATTTACGTATTCGGAAGAGAATAAAAAAGAAGTTGAAGAACTTCTGGAATATATCAACACAAATTTACTTCCGAAGGATAGCGATGTCCCCCAATCCCCCTATTTATATATACAAAAAGAGGCCTTGTTGACACATTTGGGCTATCGGTCTGTGGAGGCAGAAACTTTTGATGAAGCAAGCCCGTTTATAGAGTTTGACGGAAGCTTAAACTTTTTATGGCAAATTCAAGACAGTTCGTGGGTTCGATATGACAATGTGGATTTAAGTAAAGTGCATAAAATTGGATTTTCAGCTGCAGCTAACCTAGACTATGCGGGTGATATTACAATTCACTTAGATTCACTTTTGGGTAGGGAAATAGGAAATGTACGCATTACGAACACCAAAAAATCCAAATTGGTGAAACAAGGACAACATTTTAGTGAGTTCATTGCTGATATCCCAGTTGTTGTAGGAACGCATGATTTGTATCTGCAATTTCATAAAGGTGAGCGTTATATGGGACATCTTTTTTATGTGGATAATTTGGTTTACTATGAAAAGGAACCTGCAATGGATGGTTACAATGACGAGTTTAAGCAAAAATTAAAGAAACTTGCCCAAATACCCACAAATACTACACCCATCATTCAAGAGTTGCAAGGAGATAAGGCGCGCAAGACCTTCGTTTTTGATCGCGGTAGTTGGTTAAGTTTAGGAGGAGAAGTGGAAAAGGGAATCCCTGATATTTATGGTTTCCCACAATTACAGGAACCCACAGACAGATTGGAATTTGCACAGTGGTTGGTAAGTGAGAAAAATCCATTGTCTGCCCGCGTAGTGGTTAATCGATTTTGGGAGCAAATTTTCGGATTTGGATTGGTTGAAACGATGGAGGAATTTGGTTCTCAAGGAGAGAAGCCAAGCCATCCAGAATTATTGGATTGGATGGCAACAAGTTTTGTAAAAGAACATCATTGGAAAATAAAACCTTTTTTGAGGGATCTTGTCCTTTCAGCGACCTATAGGCAATCATCGGAAGCGAATCCTGAAAAGTTGGAAAAAGACCCTGGGAATTCATGGCTTTCGAGAGGAACCCG
>JAGLKG010000416.1 GCA_023141835.1 Maribacter sp.
GGGTTGATTGTTCTGTTTTCATGTTTTTAGCTTTGCTTTAAATTAAGAACAATTAATCGACCTAGAGTATTCGTTTTGAATTGTTTAACTATATAAATCAGATAAAACTACCAGAAAAGAGTCTAGAATCAAAGAGCTTTCCGTTCTTTAAAAGTCTATAAAGGGATATTCCTTTTTAAGGTCTTTCATTTTGTTCTGAAGTGAACCCAAGAACTTTTGATGCTGTACTGAATCAGGATTAAAAGGCCTATGCTCAATCCCTTTTTGTATGGCCTCGACTTTTTCCATAGTAGGGTAATCCTTGTTGGAAATCCATATGCTCTTGAACCTATCCCAGATATAGTCAATGGCCAGTTGATTGGGATGCACCATATCGGCTTCATAAAAGCGATAATCCCGAAGCTCGTCCATCATAATTTCATAGGAAGGGAAATACCCTTCGACCCTGCTAAAGGAGACCTTTTTGTCAATGATTTGATGCATTGCGGATATCAAATGTGCCTTACTCTGTTGGTTTTCGATAAAGCCATCCTTAAGATGCCTAACGGGAGATACGGTAAAAATCAAATGGGCATTGGGATTAACGCTTTGAATCGATCCAATCATATTTTCCAAACATGCAACAATCGCATCAACGGATAGTAATTCTTTGGAAAATTCCTTTTGGGGAATTTTATGACAATTGGCCACTACTGCATTGGTTTCCAAATGGCGATACACCCATGCGGTTCCCAAGGTTATAATAATATGGGTGGTTCGTGCGATTTGTTGATTCGTTTGTTCAAGGGAATGATTTAACTTTTCAAGCAGGTCCTCTTTTGATGCATCGCTTAAATCGGAATGGGCATCAAAACAATGCCAACGCTCATTATGGTAAAAAACATCATCCCCGGTATAGCTAATTTTCTGAATGGACCTTAACACGAGATTTTCTATCGCTTTCGGATGAAACAATATCCCAAAAGGGTTCCGTAAAGTCCTAAACTTAAAATAATCAAGTTTTTTCCCAATATTTTCCACAAAACAGGAACCCAACAACAATACTCGGCTTTGGTAATCTATTTGATTACTGGCCTGCTGTAATGGGACTAGTGTTTGTAGTTTCATCCGTGGTTAAATAAGATATTCCCTGGCCTTTTTCAACGCTTCATCTATCCCTAAAGGGTTCTTCCCTCCTGCAGTGGCAAAAAATGGTTGACCACCACCACCACCTTGTATGCACTTGCCAAGTTCACGCACTATGGTTCCCGCATTCAGATTCTTAGACCCCACCAACTCTTTGGAAATGTAACAGGAAAGCAACGCTTTCCCATTTTGTTCAGTAGCAAACAACAAAAATAGATTATCAGTAGTACTTCCCATTTCAAAGGAGAGATCCTTGATGCCAGCGGCGTCCAAATCTACTTTTTTGGCCAAAAATTGCACACCATTTATATCTTCCAAATTCCCGAGTAATTCCCCTTTTAAGTTCTTTGTTTTATCTTTCAATAAATCCTCGACCTCTTTTTTCAGTTTGACATTTTCAGCTTGAAGAGATCCAACAGCCTTAACCGGATCTTGTGCATTGTTCAATAAATCACTAATCTCATATAATTTCCTGTTATTATCAAAATAGAAATCTTTCACGCCATCATGGGTAATCGCTTCGATTCGCCGAATACCAGCGGCAACAGCTCCCTCGGATTTAATTTTAAAATGCCAGATATCCGCCGTATTTTTAACATGTGTACCCCCACATAATTCTATAGATTGGCCAAAACGAATGGTCCTGACGGCATCACCATACTTTTCACCAAATAAAGCCATAGCGCCTTCCTTAAGTGCCTCCTCCAAAGGTACGCTCCTGTTTTCCTGCATGGGCAATTGCCCTTCAATCCGGGCATTTACGAAATTCTCGACGGCCCTAAGTTCCTCAACCGTTAATTTGGAAAAATGCGAAAAATCAAACCTTAAGTATTTAGAATGTACCGCCGACCCTTTTTGTTCTACATGACCTCCCAATACTTCGCGCAAAGCTTGATGCAACAGATGGGACGCTGTGTGATTGGCAGCAGTCCTCTGGCGTTGCTTTTCATCAACAACGGCCTTTAGGGTCTCCTTGGAGCCTTTGGGTAGGTT
This sequence comes from Maribacter sp., assembly GCA_023141835.1. Classification (GTDB taxonomy): domain Bacteria; phylum Bacteroidota; class Bacteroidia; order Flavobacteriales; family Flavobacteriaceae; genus Maribacter_A. Next base: position 2,119 of record JAGLKG010000416.1, read on the forward strand.
TTTAGCAAAATGAACAATCTCATTGTTCTCCTTTTTGGTGTCTAAAATATAGACCACATCACCGTTTGGGGCTTCCAAATACCCTTTATCACCTACTTGTCCACCCCCTTCTGGGTAGAAAGGAGTGAGGTTAAATACCAATTGATATTGTTCCCCTTCTTTTTTTGATATTACTTTTCTATATTTTACCAGCTTTACATTGGTTTCGAGCACATCATAACCTACAAATTCCTGTTCCGAATCCATTGTCAGGACCGTCCAATCTTCCTTAGACACCTCCGAAGCCGACTTAGATCGATTCTTTTGCTCCTGCATAGCCTCGTGAAATCCTTTTTCATCAAGTGAGTACCCTTTCTCTTCAAGGATCAAGGCTGTCAAGTCTATTGGAAAGCCATAGGTGTCATAAAGTTCAAAGGCCTTACGGCCATTTACTACTTTTCCCTCTACCTTGGTCATCACATTATCTAAAAGCACCAATCCTTGTTCCAGGGTATTCAAAAAAGAATTTTCCTCTTCCCTGACGACGTTCTCTATGAGTTGGTGTTGGTCTTTTAATTCCGGAAAAGCCTTCCCCATGGTTTCGGTCATAACCTTGACCAAACGATACATAAAGGGTTCCTTTGTGTTCAAAAAGGTAAAACCGTACCTAATGGCCCTGCGTAATATTCTACGAATTACATAACCTGCGCCGGTATTACTTGGCAATTGCCCATCTGCGATTGAAAAAGCTACGGCTCGAATATGATCGGCAATAACCCGTATCGCAATATCTACCTCTTCATTCTTACCATATTCAGAAATTGTTATGGCTTCAATTTCTTTGATTATTGGGGTAAAAACATCGGTATCATAATTAGATTGAACACCCTGTAAAACCATGCACAATCGCTCAAAGCCCATTCCGGTATCGACATGTTTTGCTGGCAACGGTTCGAGTTTTCCATTGGCTTTACGATTGTACTGCATAAAAACGAGGTTCCATATCTCTACGACCAAGGGGTGGTCCTTGTTTACCAAAGAAGCACCAGGAACTTTGGCTTTTTCTTCGCTGGAACGGATATCTACATGAATCTCAGAACAGGGACCACAGGGTCCTTGATTACCCATTTCCCAAAAGTTATCCTTTTTGTCGCCCATTATAATCCGATCTTTGGGCACAATGGAACTCCAAAGCCCAAAAGCTTCCTTATCCATCTCTAACTTATCGGCATCATCGCTTCCTTCAAAGACAGAAACATAAAGGCTGTCCTTATCAATTTTCAATCTCTCGGTCAACAGTTCCCAGGCCCATTCTATGGCCTCTTTCTTAAAATAATCACCAAAGCTCCAATTACCCAACATTTCGAACATGGTATGGTGGTAGGTATCCTTGCCCACTTCTTCCAAGTCATTATGCTTGCCGCTTACACGTAAACACTTTTGAGTGTCAGTTAAACGGGAGTTTTTGGCAACGCTATTTCCAAGAAAGAACTCCTTGAATTGATTCATCCCCGCATTGGTAAACATTAAAGTCGGGTCATCCTTGATTACCATGGGCGCAGACGGTACAATTTTGTGGTTCTTTTCCTTAAAGAAGTCTAAAAATTGGGTTCTTATTTCCTTGGAATTCATCTAAAATGGTAAGGTTTTATAAATTTTAACAAATTGTGCAAAACAATTTTTATATTTGTTTGTTCTGTTAAAAAGAAAGCACAAAAATAGGATAAAATCCATTCATGTCTAAAGTAAAATATTATTACGATCCAGACACCCTTTCATACCGAAAGATAGAACCGAAAAAATCTCGGCGCTATCGAAATATTACATTCTTCTTTTTGGGTTCGTTTCTTTTTGGATTGCTTTCCTTAGTCTTATTATTGAATACCAATCTCATAAATACCCCCAGGGAATTATCACTGCAACGGGAAGTAAAGAACTCTGAGTTGCAATTTGAACTCATGGACAAGAAAATGGGACAGATTGAAGAGGTATTGGCCAATATCGAGGATCGAGATAATAATATCTATAGATTGTACTTTGAAGCCAACCCAATTCCTGAAGAGCAACGACGTGCCGGATTTGGTGGTATAAACCGTTACAAGTCACTAGAGGGCTTCAATAATTCGGAAATGGTGATTGAAACTGCCAAACGTTTGGACATTATTAAAAAACAAATGGCGATCCAGTCCAAATCATTGGATGAAATTACTAAAATGGCCAAGGAAAAAGAAAATTTGTTAGTAGCAATACCCGCGATACAACCTATTAACAATGATGATTTAACTAGAATGGCCTCAGGCTTTGGCTGGCGTTCTGATCCCTTTACAAAAGCAAGAAAAAAGCATTGGGGAATGGATTTCACTGCTCCCAAGGGCACTCCAATTTATGCTTCCGGTAACGGCAAAGTATCGAGGGCAGACAACAGGGCCTCCGGGTTTGGCAAACATATTCGAATAGACCATGGCTATGGCTACTTGAGTATTTATGCACACTTGAGCAAGTACAACGTTAAGAGAGGACAAAAGGTAAAACGAGGTGACTTAATTGGATTTGTTGGCAATACAGGTCGTTCACAAGCACCTCATCTTCACTACGAGATTTGGAAAGATAAAAAAAAGATAAACCCCATTAACTTCTATTACGGCAGTTTGTCGCCGGAGGAGTTTGAGAATATGCTGAAATACGCAAACCAAGAAAATCAATCCCTGGATTAATGCATGTAGATTTACCTGAGAAACGGTATTATGGTATTGGCGAAGTTGCCAGGGCCTTTGGGGTGAACACTTCTTTGATTCGCTTTTGGGAAAAAGAGTTCGATGCATTAAAACCTAAGAAAAATGCAAAAGGTAATCGCAAATTCACTCCACAGGACATTAAAAACCTTCAGCTGATTTACCATTTGGTGAAAGAACGTGGATTTACGCTGGAAGGCGCTAAAACCCACTTAAAGGAAGAAAAGCAAAAGACACTATCTAATTTTGATATCATTCAAAAATTGGAAAGGGTAAAAAGCGAGCTGGTCAAAATCAAAGATCAGCTATAAATAGCTAAGTATACGGCCATGTATGACCACTTGACTTTAAATCAAAAATGTAGGTTTGTTTTAAGGCTTGCGCTTTAAGCAAATTCCAGTACACATTATTTCTTTCTCATAAAAATTGTAATCGGAACCCCGCTAAAATCAAAATTCTCCCTTAATTTATTTTCAAGGAACCGTTTATAAGGTTCACGTACGTATTGCGGAAGGTTACAAAAGAATGCAAATTGTGGGTAAGGCGTTGGCAATTGTGTACAAAATTTTATCTTAACGTACTTGCCTTTATAGGCTGGTGGAGGATAGTTTTCAATAATCGGCAACATAATGTCATTGAATTTACGCGTCGCAATTTTGCTGCTTCTATTTTTATATACATCGACCGCTGTTTCAATGGCCTTGTAAATTCGCTGTTTGGTCAGTGCCGAAATAAAAAGGATGGGCACATCAGTAAATGGCTCAATAGCTTTTCTGATCTTTTCGGTAACATGTTTCATGGTATTTGTTTCCTTGTCTTCAACCAAGTCCCATTTATTGACCAAAATTACAATACCCTTATTGTTCCGTTGAGCCAACCAGAAAATATTGGCTACTTGACCATCAAACCCCCGGGCGGCATCCAATAACAACAAACAAACATCACTATGTTCAATGGCCCGGACCGATCGCATTACAGAATAGAACTCCAAGTCTTCCTTTACTTTGGCCTTACGGCGTATACCCGCAGTATCGACCAAATTAAATTCAAACCCAAACCTATTGTATTTTGTATCAATACTATCCCTGGTAGTCCCAGCAATATCAGTAACAATATAGCGGTCCTCACCTATCAGCGCATTGATAAAGGAAGATTTACCGGCATTGGGTCTACCAACAACTGCAAATCTGGGCAGTTCACTTTCGTCTTCCTTATTTTCGGGAAGCACTTCTACCAAGGCATCCAAAAGCTCCCCTGTTCCACTGCCGTTTATACTTGACAAATTATAGTACTCTCCTAGTCCCAAAGCATAGAATTCAACAGCGTCCTCAGCACGCTTTGCGTTGTCCACTTTGTTTACTGCCAAAAAAACAGGTTTGTTCACTCTTCGTAAAAGCTTGGCAACATCCTCATCCATGCCAGTTACACCGGTTTCAACATCTACCATAAAAATCAATGCATCCGCTTCGTCAATCGCCAACTCAACTTGCTTGTCTATCTCCTGCTCAAAGATATCATCACTTCCCTTCACGTATCCCCCGGTATCGATTACGGAAAATTCCTTTCCATTCCAATCACTTTTACCATAGTGACGATCACGTGTAACGCCACTTTCGGAGTCAACAATGGCCTCTCTACGCTGAATCAATCGATTAAAAAGGGTGGATTTACCAACATTTGGCCTTCCTACTATGGCAACAATAGTGCTCATACATCTAAATTTAGGCGCAAAGGTAGTATTAATCAGACTAATAATTAATTATCACGTGAAACTGGTAAAGAAATGATTAAAGGAGTTGAACAACTAGCTTACAAGAAGCTTGTGAGGATTGATTTGATGAATAGATGACCACTTTGTTCTGAACAGAAAATGGATGATTCTTTTAAAGAGTTTTATATTATGAATCATTCAGAACATAATTACCCAGAAATAAGTATCTTTTTGAATTCTAAACTATACCCAAATGCACACACTCCCCAATGACATAGTTTTAAGGCCAAGGTTTCAAATACAATTAAATAAACCCAAAGAAATAGCTTTAACTGCTTTCTCAACTATAGACCAACCGCCGTTTATTGTAAATCGCTTGGATAATCACGTTTTTATAAAATTCAACAAAGAACAAATACATTTCTGGTCACCACAATTGCATTTGGAAATCAATGACAATGAAGATAAAGATGGAAGTAAATTGTATGGGCTTTTTGGTCCTAATCCGACTTTATGGACTTTTTTTATATTCGTACATTTTGGAGTAGCTACATTATTTATTGGCTTAGGTGTTTGGGCGTATTCAAGCGCATCTTTGAATCGACCCTATGGCATACAAATTGGTTTTATGATATTTGCAGTTGTACTTTGGTTTATACTTTACGCCTTCGGAAGGGCCGGTAGGAGCAAAGGGAAACCACAAATGCACCAATTGTATGATTTCATGAACAAAAGTCTAGACCAGATTTAGTTCATTTTTGATTGTAGCCAAATCTTTTTAATTGTCTTGAATCGCTTCTCCAATTCTTATTGACTTTAACGTACAATTCTAGATGTACCTGTTTCCCAAAGAATTTTTCCAGGTCTTTACGTGACTCTACCCCAACTCTTTTTAAGGCACTTCCTTTATGCCCAATAATAATCCCTTTTTGGGAATCTCGCTCTACCATAATAACGGCCCTCATACGAATTATGTCAGGGTCTTCAAAAAAATCTTCGGTCTCTATTTCAACGGAATAAGGAATTTCCTTTTTATAGAACAACAATATTTTTTCCCTAATGGTCTCATTTACAAAAAACCGTTCAGGTTTATCGGTCAATTGATCCTTGGGATAGTATGGGGAAGCTTGGGGAAGTAATTCCAATATTCTTTCAAAAACTCCTTTTACATTGAAATTGTTCAAGGCAGATATTGGATGGATCTCAACTGTTGGCAATTGATTCTGCCAATACTGCATTTGTTCTTCCAACACTTCTTGCGTTGAAGCATCGATCTTGTTCAATAATAAAAGAACAGGTATTTTACTCGATTTAATCTTCTCGAAAAATTGCTCATCTTTAAGGGCTTTCTCGCCAATTTCAACCATATAAAGAAGTACATCCGCATCTTCAAAGGCCGATTTCACGAAATTCATCATAGAGGATTGCAATTCATAGGCGGGTTTAATTATCCCCGGAGTATCGGATAATATGACTTGAAAATCATCTCCATTTACTATTCCCAAAATCCTATGCCTTGTTGTCTGTGCCTTTGAAGTTATTATTGATAGCTTTTCACCAACAAAGGCATTCATCAATGTAGATTTACCCACATTAGGATTTCCTATTATATTTACAAACCCAGCTCTATGCTCAGCCATTCTTTAAATTTTTAAAATATTCCTTTGCGGCCTTGTTTACTTTAGGGGCCAGTAAAAGTACGGCAATCATATTTGGTATCACCATTAAAGCGTATGATAAGTCAATCAAATTCTTAACCAATTCCAAAGATACTACTGCCGCAAACACAATCATAATTACGAAGTACAAATTATAAAGCTTTCCTATTTTGGCATTCGTTAAAAACGATAAACTTTTCACTCCATAATACGAATACGTGAACAATGTCGACAGGGCAAAAGCGGTTACAATCACCATTAAAAGATCATCGCCAAAACCAAAAAGGGTTTTTTCAAAAGCCGACAAGGTCATAACTATTCCGCTTGAATCTTCTAAATAGGCACCACTTAAAATAATTACGATGGCCGTAAACGTACACACCAAAATGGTATCGATAAATGGTCCGAGCATTGCCACCAGGCCTTCTTTAATCGGATTATCTGTTTTCGATTGTCCATGATACATGGGCGCACTACCTAAACCAGCTTCATTAGAAAACATAGCTCTTTTCACTCCAATAATCACCAAGCCCCAAAAACCCCCAGTAACTACTGTATTAAAGTTCCAAGCTTCTGTAATTATCATTTTCAAAGAAGGAATAACCTGAGAAGCATTAAGAGTCATTACGACAATAACCGCAATGAGGTATACGATAACCATGAAAGGAACAATTGCAGAGGCGACCTTGGCAATTTTTGTCAACCCTCCAAAAATAACAGATGAGGTAATTACAGCTAGAATAATTCCTATGGTCCATTTCCAATTTAATTCACTCATTTCATAAAGTGTACTTGAAGGTTCAACCACACTCATAAAAGTTTCCGTAAATTGATTTGCCGTGAATACACCTAAAAATCCGAACAATCCACAAACCGCAAAGAAAGTCGCAAGAGGTTTTGCTTTTTCACCCAGGCCTTTAGTAATGTAATACATGGGGCCACCTTGCAAATTACCTTCTGAATCGGTACCTCGAAACATTACGGATAGGCTACAGGAATAAAATTTAATACCCATACCGATCAATGCGGTAATCCATATCCAAAAAATAACACCAGGGCCACCATCATGGATTGCAATAGCCACTCCAGAAATATTGCCTAGGCCGACAGTAGCCGCAACCGCCGCAGAAAGTGCTTGAAACGAACTAACATCCCCTTTTGCGTTTTTATCATCATATTTCCCCGCAGTAATCGCAATGGCATGACCAAAATATCGATAGGGTAAAAACTTGGAGTAAAACACAAGAAAAAGTCCTCCACCGATAAGCATGGCGAACATAGGCCAATTAACAATATTATTGGCGTTTACAAGAAAATCATTGATTGCATCCATGGAAATGTAAAAGTCCGAAGGTATGGATTTTAAGTATTTTATTGAGAATGCGGGTTAAAATAATCTTCGTTCAAGTTTTGATAGATCTAAAAAACCGTCGTATATTTGCCGTCCATATCGCGGGGTAGAGCAATATCCTTCGATTTCACTCAGGACAGGGTACCTACTCCAACTGAGGATTAGATTGAAAAAACACATGCATTAAGTTGCATTAAAGATACATCGCGGGGTAGAGCAGTAGGTAGCTCGTCGGGCTCATAACCCGAAGGTCGCTGGTTCGAGTCCAGTCCCCGCTACTAAGAAGAAGCCTCAAGGAAACTTGAAGCTTTTTTGTTTACAAAGGAAATTCCTTTGAACTATTAATAATGGTGGCATAGCTCAGCTGGATAGAGCACCTGCCTTCTAAGCAGGCGGTCCTAGGTTCGAATCCTAGTGCCATCACGAATAAATCAACAAAAAGTTGAAAACGAGGCGAGTTAAAAAACATAGCTCGCTTTTGCTTTTTTGGGAGTGAAGTTTAATTTTGTTGATTTTCAGCACGGAGTGCTTTTAGAATATCCAATCCTAGTGCCAACACATCACTCAATAGTCCCTATTTATGGGGCTTTTTTGATAAGCACCCCTGAACTCCCGCTCTCTATTTTCCAATGAAAATCCTTCTTTTTTAATCATTCACTGCCATAATTATGCAATTTTTATTCCTATGTTAATTATAAATTTACTGATATTGACAATTAGTTTCTACCTTCTAAATTCAAAAGTTAAGAAATCAAACTTAAGATGGTAACCGTTGCGCAAGCCCTTAAATTGCAAAACGCCTGACCGACATATTCTGTGAGGTTTTTTTTATGCCAAATTCCACCGTACAAGGGGATAAAGCTTCGTAGTCTCACTTCCTACAGCTCCGTTTACACCCTTGCGACCTACTGATGTCTCAAGGCAATGCCCCCGTACATAAGGGACTTGCACCCTCTAGATTAATTGACTACATTTCTGTAGTTAAAAGATACCCATGCTGGGCACACACAATATATAAAAACCTTAAAACGCATTTTATAATAGCCGTTAAGCAATATTAAAATGAAACAACTATTACCGTATTTATTAAAATTTGCAACAGTCCATACTATTACTTATTGGATTGTTGGTGCGATAGCATATCCACTGATTACTAAAGAATTTTATATAGGGGATAATCCAGTATTCTCAAGCTTTATGGTGACTCAGGAGGATGGAGAATTATGGAGCAAAGTGTTAGTTTGGATATTGCCAGGACAACTTATAAGAGGAATACTTATTGGACTAGCCTTCTATCCATTTTATCCCATATTGAACAGCTGGACTTATAAGAATAGGTTTTTGACTATAGCTTTCATCTATATTATTATAGGATTCTGGGCTAGTGCAGTTGCAGCTCCAGGAACAATTGATGGAATGATTTACATGCGGCCTGAAATAACAATAATGACGCATTTGAAGGTACAACCTGAGATAATGATTCAAGGACTATTGATGTCTGCCTGGATAGCAAAATGGATGAAACCAAAGAACATTACGTAACAAAAATAACCGTTGCGCAACCCCTTAATCTTAGGAAAACCGAAGTCCTATAAACCTCTTTGCAGAGGCTTTTTTTTAACACATTGGTGCTGTGGGCCAGCCACAAAAAAGGGGCATTAAGAGCCATGCGCTTTTTGAAGGTGCCGTTCGGGGGATAAAGCTCCGTAGCCTAGCTTCCTTCAGCGCAGTCATCCCTTGCTACTTACTACCCCCCACCCATAAGGGACTTGCACCCTCTAGATTAATTGACTACATTTCTGTAGTACAAAGATGCCCATGCTGGGCACATACAATGTGTATTAAAACATAGGCACCTATCGGCTGGCTACACTTGCCATACTAAACGTTAGCCTTCATTATGACCAACTACCCAACCAATGATAAAATTCTTTAGAAAGACCCGTAAAAAACTAGCTGATGACAACAAGTTCTTCAAATACTCCAGATATGCCATTGGTGAGATTCTACTTGTGGTTATTGGAATTTTGATTGCTTTAAGTATCAATAATTGGAACGAGTCTCGAAAAGATCGGATTCAGGAAAAAGAAATCCTATCTGAAATTTCAGAAACAATAGTCAGAAATAATGAGATTCTTGAGAATCATATGTTGTTAATCGAAGATATTAACAGGTCCAATGAAGTTGTTATACTATGGATCGAAAATGAAAGTGAATATTCGGAAGAATATCAGAAGGAGTTCCATCGGTGCTTTCGTTCTGGTTCTAACATCTTTCTATCTTCTGCAGGCTATGACGAATTAAAAAACTCTGGATTGGAACTTATTAGAAATACATTTCTGAAGAATGAAATAATTTACCTTTTCGGAGTCGATAATCTTAGAAGGGCGCAATTAATCAATTTCTTTAAACAACATTTCCCTATCTATGAAGACTTTCTCATTAAGAATTTCATTACTGAAACACAGAAATTGATACCAATAAATAGAGAACATTTACAGAAGAATTCACAGTTTTTGGGAATTGTAAAAAGAATTAAAGAGAGAAGAGAAAGAATAAAGGATGGACTCCAGAGTAATTTACAACAAAGCAGAAAGGTCCTCCAACTCATCGAGGATGAATTGGCTAAATGATTAGTTTGAAAATAACGTAAAGCTAATCGTGTAGATGGCCGTAAGCCCTAAAGCCCACGGTGCGCCTCTCACACCACCATACCCTTCGGCTGTCACACAGGATAAACCAAGCGGGTCTCGTATACGGCTCCTGTACGTCAGTCTAGCTTCCTTCAGTACGGTTATCACCCTTGTGACTAACTAAAGCTTCAAGACGTTACCCTTGCGCATAAGGGACTTGCACCCTCTGGATTAATTGACTACATTTCTGTAGTTAAAAGATACCCATGCTGGGCACACACAAAGTGTATATGTTCATGACGGGCATAAGCCCACCACGCCACATATACTCATTTTTTGCAAAATTCCGATAGGAATATAAAGAGCATAAATGAAAAATAATATAAAAAAGAAGAATGGATGCTGCACTAAAGCGAAATCACAGAATTCGAAAATTAGTTGGAATATTTGTGATGCTGATTATTGCTTTAATTTTTGGATTCAGAATTGGAAACAATCTGAATGGAAAATTGTACATATATTATCAGAGTTATGCGGGTGATTTCATGATACCTTTTGGAGCATATTTTTTACTTTGTATGAATGAAATTCAGTTACAATTTCTTAGAAAATGGTTTGTTAAGGCACTAATAGTCTTCTGTGTTATGACGTTTAGTGAAATTATGCAATTGTTTGGCTTATATTTATTTGG
>JAGLKG010000417.1 GCA_023141835.1 Maribacter sp.
ATAAACCGGATAGCGACATTTTAAACGAAGATAAACCTCATTGGCATTTAGCCAATCAATCCCACAATTTTGATTGGCAGTTTATGGCAGAACAGTTATTCCTGGAAAAAATCAATTTGGAATTAGAAAACCTGATTTATCTAGAAAATGCCGATCCTACTAAAAAATAAGCGGGCTATATTTTAAAATAGACTTTCTTTTGGTCCAAGAAATAGGTTAGGTACCAAAACATATATAGCACAAATAGGGCATTGATTACCATAATCCAATCCTCGGGGATTCCTATGGGTGCCAGTAGGCCTTCCGTAAATATTTTACCAAAGCCACGGAACCACTGGGCTCCTACAGTTTCCGCAAAAAGGTAGATGAATATCGAATTTGTACCTACAACACTGAAGATTCGTAACCAGTTTGGTTTATTGTTCCTAACGTCTATCCACCAATAGAACAAAGCCAAAACCAACAAGCACCATCCTCCTGACGCAAAAGTAAACGACGTTGTGGCGATACGCTTAACGATTGGGGTAATATTCAATAGATCCATGGAATAACCAATTAAAAGCAGGGCGATTCCCCAAACCATAAAAGATTTCAGTTTGCTTTTTGCTTCCTTATTGGAAAGTAACAACTGCCCGCAAACGACGCCCCAAATGGTATGGGCGGCTGTTGGTATAAAATTAACGAACACCCAATAACCACCATTGGTCTTGCCCATAACCAACATATCGATAAATGAGCCAAAACTCTCATGATCCTGTGCGTATGGACTTGCAGGATTAAAGGCTCGATAAAGCACCTCTGTTAGTAATAACAGCCCAATAGAAATACCTATTTGGTATTTGGATGAAAGATTCATTACCGCATAGGCAATCAAAATGGTAAAGGCCAATTGTACCAATACATTCCACAACTCCCAGACCAGCGCATGGCTATAGACGCAGTGCAATAATACCCCAAAACCAAAAAGAAGGAAACATCGTTTCAATATATGTTTTGTAGCTGCCTTTCGAGATCCAGAAGCTAAACGCTTTCGTAAGGAAAAGGGCATGGCAACACCAACAATAAACATAAAGAAGGGTTGAATCAAATCCCAAAATCGAAGACCGTTCCATGGATGATGATGTAATTGGTGCGCTAGTCCACTAAATGCCGTTCCTTCGGCGAGTTCTGAAAAATTATGGTGAAACCCCGCCGCTTCCGCAACTAAAAGGAACATGGTCAATCCGCGAAATACATCCAATGAAAATAAGCGCTTGGAAACGTTTGTTGCAACTTCTGACATAAGAGTGTTGGTTTGGTTATTACGCAGTAAGGTACTTAGAAATATTTAGAAGGCGAAAATTGAAGAATACTTAACACATTCTTTTAACTTTATGCAAGTAATTAAACAAGGTGCCGGTAGCGCAAATGATCATAATAACCAACATATTATGGTGTCAGAGCACAAAAAAGTATTGTTATACGGCTGAATGAAAAGTAAAAACCAATGAAACCATTCCTAAAAGCACTTCTATTCTTCTTAGTTATTATTCCCCTTCAAGCGCAACAGGAAGAAAAATACGTTTGGCATGATCCTTTGGCCACCGTGGACCAGTTTGAAGGACAAGGTTGGAAGAATATTGGATACAATCGCTTACCTGAAAAGGCAGAAGCTATGGTCAGGTCACCCCTGTGGAACCTTTCGAGAAATTCAGCGGGGCTTGTTATTCGATTTACATCTAACTCAGATAATATTGCGATTGAGTATGCCGTAAAAGGAGGATTTGGCATGAATCATATGCCCCCTACCGGGGTAAGTGGGGTGGATCTGTATGTAAAAAATAAAAAGGAATGGCTTTGGTGCAGGGGTCGCTATCAATTTAAAGATACTATCAGTTACAATTTTAATATAGATAGCGCTTCAAAAAACGAACGGGAGTATCTACTATTTTTACCCTTATACAATACGGTAAAGGACTTGCGAATTGGGGTTTCAGAGAATAGCAGAATCACTTTTCACCCCAAAAGCCAAAAAAAGCCCATTGTAGTTTATGGTACATCAATTACACAAGGAGCCTGTGCGTCTCGGCCCGGAATGGCTTGGACCAATATTCTATCACGAAGATTAAATGAACCGGTCATCAATTTGGGGTTTTCAGGAAATGGCCGACTGGAAATGGAAATGATTGAATTACTTACTGAAATAGATGCTTCGGTCTATATCTTGGATTGTCTGCCCAACCTTTCCCCAAATGCAAAGAGAACCAAAGAAGAAATTCAAAGACGCATTGTAAACAGTGTTACGTTTTTAAGGGAAAAGCACAAAAGCACCCCGATACTACTGGTCCAACACGCCGGATACTCCGATGGACTCGTCGATGCCGAAAGGGAGAAAGTCTATGACACCCTAAATTCCTGGATGACCGAAGTATATGAAGGATTTAAAGCCCATGGCGCGCAAAACCTTTATATGCTTACCAAAGAAGAAATCGCACTTACCAATGATGCCTTTGTCGATGGTACACACCCCACCGATTTGGGAATGCAACAATATGCGGAGGCTTATGAAAAAATGATAAAATACATTAAGGTTAAATATTAAATACCATTGAAAAGACGATGAAAAAAGTACTTCTTGCCATTCTAGTAACTGCCCAACTCTCAGGATATACCCATGAAGCCGATTTTGTTAAACTTACCCAAGACATCAAAAGCTTTTTAATAACACCATAAACCATTGGAAATGAAATTAGTAAGGATGTATATATTATTTTGTTTCTGTATTTCCTGTGTCGGCCCACAAAAGGATAAAGTAGCACAATCCAAGACTAAACCCGTCTTCAAAATATCTTTAGTCGTTTTGGGCACTGTCCAAGATGCAGGCTCCCCACATATCGCGTGTAATAAGGATTGTTGCCAGGATTTATTCGAGAATCCTTTGGCTTCTAGAAAGGTGGTTTCCCTTGGTTTAATTGATTCTGAAGAGGAGAAAACCTACCTCTTTGAAGCGACACCCGATATCACAGAACAGCTAAAAGCCTTAAAAACCATGGCTCCTTTTATGGCCCCTGAAATTCCCAATGGGATTTTCTTGACACATGCCCATATAGGCCATTATACAGGATTAATGTATTTAGGAAAAGAAGCGAAAGATGCAAAAGAGGCGACCGTTTTTGCCATGCCAAGAATGAAGTCTTTTTTAGAATCAAACGGCCCTTGGGGTCAATTGGTTACTAATGACAACATAGCATTAGAGGAAATTCACGATAATGAAGAAATTGTCTTATCACCAAACTTAAAGGTTGTTCCTTTTAAGGTTCCCCATCGCGATGAATATTCTGAAACCGTTGGCTTCAAAATAATAGGACCTAATAAAAAAGTGCTTTTTATACCTGATATTGATAAGTGGCAAAAATGGGAAACTAATATTATTGATGCCATTGCCCAAGTAGATTTTGCCTTATTGGATGGTTCTTTTTATAGTGGTAATGAAATTAATCATAGGGATATTTCTGAGATTCCGCATCCGGCAATAGTCGAGTCTATGAGAATATTCGAAACGCTCCCAGATTTAGAAAAAAAGAAAATACATTTTATTCATTTTAACCATACAAACCCAATTCTTGATTCTAATAGCAAACAGTCCCATGAAGTACTTTATAAAGGGTTCAATATTGCCCGAATAAATAATGTAATAGAACTTTAAACAGCTTGACAAATTCGCTTAAGGAACATATCGCCAATCTTATCGGAAATCCGATTACCAAAATAACTTCGCTTTCTGGTGGTGATATCTCACAAACTTATTGCATCTATTCGCCGTCCAATCGGCTTTTTTGTAAAGTGAACCAAAAAGCATCAGCCCATACAATGTTCAAGGCGGAAAAAGCAGGTTTGGAGGCCATTTCACAAACAAACACAATAAAAGCCCCTAAAGTTCTCTTTTGCGGTCAGTACGAATCAGTTGCTTATTTGATTATGGAATTCGTTGAATCCAAAAGTCCATCACTAAGCGAAATGGAATCATTGGGCCATCAACTGGCTGCATTGCATAAAACCCAGGTTGAAAATTACTTTGGCTGGCTGCAGGATAATTTTATTGGAAATCTACCTCAGTCCAATAAAAGTCATCCGTCTTGGATTTCTTTTTATACCCATGAGCGTCTACTCCCCCAATTGAAATCGGCCAGAGACTTTGGATATTTGGATTTCGAGGAAATTCCGTCCGAAGAAAACCTACTGAAAACTTGTCAAAGTCTTTTTCCAGAAATCAACTCTTCCCTACTGCACGGTGACTTATGGAGTGGTAATTATCTAATAAGCAAAAGCGGAAAACCCTATCTTATTGATCCCGCTGTCTATTTTGGACATTATGAAGTAGATTTGGCCATGACGCGACTCTTTGGAGGGTTCCATGAAACATTCTACGATGCACATGCGGAACATTTTTCAAAAGTACCTCAGCAAAACGAGCGTGATGACATTTATCAATTGTATTATTTGTTGGTACACTTGAATTTGTTCGGAAGGTCATATTATGCTCCAGTCAAAAAGCTTCTCAAAAGATACTTTACCTCTTGAAGCATTACAAGACTTTATTTTCTTACTTTAGAAAGGCCAACCAATACCAAGTAAATGAAGAACCTCAACCTAATCCCACTCTTTTTCATCATTATATGCATATCCCTTTTGGGTTGCGATAAAAATCCGCCAAAAGAACAAAGTTATACCAGTTGGTCCTCTTATTTGGGAGGTCCTGATCGCAACCATTACTCTACCCTTTCCCAGATTACCAAAGAGAATGTTACCCAACTGAAATTGGCATGGAGTTATAAGGCCCCAGATTATGGGCAAATGCAAATGAACCCCATTGTGGTCGACAGTATTCTATATGGTGTTACAGCCGCACTCCGTGTTGTCGCGTTAAATGCAGCCACAGGAAGGGAAATTTGGCGGTTCGGAGATTCCCTAAAGGTTTGGCACTCCACAAGTCGCGGTGTTTCCTTTTGGAAAAGGGAAAATGACAAACGGATTCTTTTTACACGGGGCTCCGATCTATATGCCTTAGACGCTTTGACCGGAAGACCTATTGAAAGCTTTGGCCAGCAAGGTAAGATTGACCTACGTTCTGGATTGCCGGCAAGTGCAAAGGATAAATTCGTTATTTCCAATACGCCAGGCACCATTTACAAAAATTTAATTGTAATGCCCCTTCGTCTTTCTGAAGACGTAGGTGCTCCGCCAGGAGACATTATGGCATTCAATGTAGTCACAGGAAAGTTGGAATGGGTGTTCCATACCATTCCGGAAGTCGGGGAAACTGGCTATGAAACCTGGGAAGGAAATCCAAGGAAAAATCCATTGGTCGGGGCCGCAAACAATTGGGCAGGAATGGCTGTTGATGAAGCGGCAGAAATCCTATATGTTCCAACAGGCTCAGCTGCACCAGATTTTTATGGAGGAGTCCGTAAAGGGAGCAACTTATATTCAAATTGTTTATTGGCCTTAGACGCCAATACAGGAAAACGGTTGTGGCATTTTCAATTTACCCATCATGATATTTGGGACAGGGACCCCCCAGCGCCCCCCAACCTAATTACAATAAAACGGAATGGAAAGAATATTTCGGCCGTTGCCCAAGTGACTAAACAAGGTTATGTCTATGTCTTTAATCGAACAACGGGCGAACCTTTGTTTGATGTCAAAGAAGTGCCCGTACCAAAGTCTGAATTAGAGGGTGAGGAAGCTTGGCCAACGCAACCCATTCCAGTTAAACCCAAACCCTTTGCTCGTCAATCCACAGAAATGACGGATAATGATATTAGTCCCTATGCCGAAAACAAAGAAGAATTGAGAGCGCTTTTTAATAAAGCCGATAAACGAATATATGCCCCACCAAGTATTAATCCTGTTTTTCTTTTCCCAGGATATGATGGGGCAGCAGAATGGGGGGGCACAGCAGCGGATCCAGAAGACGGCATCATTTATGTGAATTCCAATGAAATGGCATGGATTATGCAAATGGAGAAAAATGATCCAAACAAGATCGAAATACCATTGGGGGAAAGTATCTATGGTAACTATTGTGTTATTTGCCATATGGAAGACCGGACAGGAATTGAAGCCAGTGGTTATCCATCTCTCGTAAATATTAAAGCATCTAAAACCAAGGAAGAGGTTGCTTTACAAATTACTCAAGGCAAAGGGATGATGATGGGATTTCCACAAATTACCGGAGACGAAAAGGACGCATTATTGAGTTTTTTGTTTGATGAGAAGGACAAGCTTGAAGTGAGATCTGAGTCGAAATCATATCCATTGCCTTATAAACACATGGGATACAATAAATTTTTAGATAGTAATGGAAACCCAGGGATAAGTCCGCCTTGGGGTTCCATGCATGCCATTGACTTAAATACGGGCGAGTATATTTGGTCTATTCCCTTTGGCGAAACTCCCTCATTGATGGAAAAAGGAATAACCGGAACAGGCTGTGAAAATTATGGAGGACCCGTGGTGACAGAAAATGGGCTACTGTTTATTGGGGCCACCAAAGATGGTTATTTTAGGGTCTTCGACAAGCATACTGGGAGGAAACTGTGGGAATACAAACTTCCGGCGGCAGCCTTTGCAACCCCGGCTATGTACGAGGTCAATGGCAAACAGTATATCGCCATAGCCTGCGGTGGGGAAAAATTGGGTACGGAAAAGGGAAATCAAATTATTGCGTTTTCCTTGGAATGAATGTTTCTCAATTTTAAGGCAAACATTGAACCTCTATGCATCTACCTCCTTCACACACCAACATCGTGTGCCTGTTTATTTATTCAGGGACCACTTCAATGGTCATTTCATTGGGGACACGCGCTGATAAAAGCGGTATCAAAAGCATTAAAAACTGTGGTGTGCAAAATATCATCAATCTATAGGTTGGCCGTGTCGTTTTCATTGTTTAATTTTCAAAAAGATTCTTCCTTAAATATATTAAACCATGAGTAAAATTAAAGTTTTGGTGGTAGGCTGTGGAAATATGGGTACAAGCCATGCCCGCGCCTATCATAAGTTGGAGCACTTTGAAATCGTTGGACTCGTAAGCAGAAAGCCCGAAAGTCGTGAAAAATTGTCACAAGAATTAGGTGGTTATCCCACCTTTGGCAATTATGAAACCGCCTTGGAACGGACAAATCCTGATGCGGTATCCATAAATACCTACCCGGATACACATTCGGAATATATTCGCAAAGCATTGGATGCAAACTCACATGTTTTTGTTGAAAAACCATTGGCCCTTACTGTTGAAGATGCCCAAAGTCTTGTTGATTTGGCCCAAAAAAAAGGCAAGAAAATGGTAGTAGGGTATATTTTGAGGGTACACCCGGCATGGACCAAATTTGTGGACGTTGCGCGTACCTTGGGAAAGCCTTTGGTCATGCGTATGAACCTTAATCAGCAGAGTTCTGGCGATAATTGGTATACCCATAAGCAATTAATGAACTCGATGTCCCCCATTGTGGATTGTGGCGTACACTATGTAGATATTATGTGCCTAATGACGCAATCGGTCCCAATAAGTGTTAGTGCGATAGGGGCCAGACTTTCTGACGAAATCGATTCGAAAATGTACAATTATGGACAATTACAGGTTCGTTTCAAAGATGGATCTGTAGGTTGGTATGAAGCAGGTTGGGGGCCTATGATGAGTGAAACAGCTTTTTTTGTAAAGGATGTTATCGGACCTAAAGGTTGTGTCTCTATTGTTGATGAGGCCAAGGGCGATTCGGACAGTGTTGATGATCATTCCAAAACTGGAGCTTTAAAATTGCATCATGGTCAAATCGATAAGCAAGGAAATTTTACTCGTCCCGATGAATTTATCGATACTTCTGACGAACCAGACCATGACGGACTCTGCCTGTTGGAACAGGAATATTTTCTAAAGGCCATTACGGAAAATCTCAATTTGGATGACCACCTTAAGGACGCTGTGAACAGTCTTCGTATTGTATTGGCGGCTGATGAATCGTTCAAAACCGGGAAAACCGTAGAGCTTTAATTCCCTATATTTAGAAAATGATAAACTTGCTGGAGAGAGCAACGTCTTTCAAAGACCGGGTGGCATTGGTTTCCAATGGTTTCTCCTATTCCTATGATGCTCTTTTGGATACTTCCCAATCGGTTGCTGCCAATTTGCTGAAGGGCAAAACCGATCTTCAAGAAGCGCGAATTGCTTTTTTGGTTCCTCCGTCCTTTGAGTATACGGCCATACAATGGGGTATATGGGCAGCTGGTGGTATTGCCGTGCCATTATGCGCACTTCATCCCTTGCCATCCATTCAATACGTGCTGGAAGATACGAAAGCAGAAATTGTGATTGTCCATGCCGATTTCCATACCTTTTTAATGCCCTTGGAAAAGGAAATAGGAGTTAAATTGGTTGCTTTGGAAAAGGTGATGCAAACCAACCAATGTATACTCCCCCAGATAGATTTGGTCCGTAGGGCTATGATTCTATATACCAGCGGAACAACAAGTAAACCTAAAGGCGTGGTTACTACCCACGCCAATATCGAGGCACAGATCACTACCTTGGTAAACGCTTGGGAGTGGGAAAAAGATGATTATATTTTAAACATATTACCCCTGCATCATGTGCATGGTATCATCAATGTGATGAGCTGTGCCTTATGGAGTGGGGCCTGCTGCGAATTTTTACCGAAATTTGATGCAGAAAGAGTCTGGGCTATTTTACAATCAGGGAGATTATCGCTCTTTATGGCCGTACCCACCATTTATTACAAATTAATTGCCTTTTGGGAAAACGCTGCAATTCCGGAACAAAAGAAAATGTCCAAGACTACCTCAAAATTTCGCCTAATGGTCTCAGGTTCGGCTGCATTGCCAGTGCCCGTTCTCGAAAAATGGAGGGAGATTACGGGACAAACCCTCTTGGAGCGTTATGGAATGACCGAGATAGGTATGGGATTGTCCAATTCCTATATAGAAGAGCGTAGACCAGGACATGTGGGCCTTCCCCTGCCTGGTGTAGAAATGCGCCTGGTAGATTCGCATAATCTAATTACTGAGGAAAATCAACCCGGGGAAATACAGATTAAAGGGCCAAGTGTCTTTAAAGAGTATTGGCAAAAAGAAGCTGCAACAAAACAAGCATTTACCGAAGATGGATGGTTCATTACCGGCGACATTGCGGAAATGAACAACGGTCTCTACAAAATTTTAGGAAGGGACAGTGTAGATATCATCAAATCAGGAGGCTACAAGATTTCAGCACTGGAAATCGAGGATGTATTGCGGAAATTTCCTGGGGTGGATGATTGCGCAGTAGTAGGACTGCCTAATGAGGAATGGGGCGAGGTGGTGTCGGCATGCATTGTTACCAAAGCAAATTTAGACACCTCTGAAATATCGGAATGGCTCAAGAACGATTTGCCAGCGTACAAAATCCCCCGAAATTATATATTCCAGAGCGATCTGCCGAGGAATGTCTTAGGCAAGGTGACAAAGAACGAAGTGAAAAAACTATTTTAATATGGATTTCCTAACACTCTTTCCCTATATCGGCATACTGGTCTTGGTTGTCATCAATGCCATATTGGTTATAAACCGGGATATTACGGTTGATGAAAGCGACCATAAACCAGAACATTGAATTTGGACTATTTTGGCGAACATTACATGACCATCATCCTTACCATAATTTATGTGGTAGGGTGTCTTTACATTGGTTGGTATTTTAAAAAGAAAGCGTCTCAAGGTGTTGAGGGTTATTATGTTGCCAAACGGGAAATACCTGGGTGGGTAATTTCACTGGCTTTTTTCTCAACCTCTGCTAGTACAAATACCTATATTGGTCAAGCGGGAAAATCTTTTGAATACGGCTTGTCCTGGGCTTGGATGGGATTTATTTGGACCTTTTTCTGCATCATATCATGGCAATTACTTGGACCAAAAATGCGATTTCAGACGGCTAGATTGAAATCATTTACTATTCCAGATTATTTTCATCTGCGCTATAAAAGCAATTTGGCCAAAAGTATAAGGGTGCTATCTGCCTTCATTATACTTTTTGCCACACTTTGGTACATGGTAGGTATTGCCAAAGGATGCGCACACGTTCTGACCTCAGTTTTGGATATCCCCTATGAATATGGTGCTTTTGCCATTATTGCCATTACCTGTGCCTATACGATATGGGGTGGAATGTACAGCGTCTTATGGACAGATGCCATTCAGGGCATTATTATGTTCTTTGTTGCCATTTTAATGTTGGCCATTCCCTTTATGTATGTAGGTGGAATTGACAATATGATGGACATCATCGGAACTACTGATCATTTGACAAAATCGGGACAACCCATGCAATCTGGTCTGGTCACCTTTGGTGAACTTGTTTCCTTCCTCTATATTCTGGGTATTGGACTTGCTATTGGAATGAAACAAATCTCAGAACCTAAAAACCTGATTCGTTTCTATTCGGTCAACAACGCTAAAAGTATGCGTTTCGCCATGATCTGGACTCCTGTCTTCTTGGGAATTTCCTTGGTCTGCGTAATGGGCCTTGGCGCCCTGGTGCATGGTATGGCCTCCGTTGATGAGGCTGCCTATTTAATAAACAACACTGACGAGGTTGTGGGCTTTATGTTGGATAAATTTGATAATAAGTTCGTGAACGGTATTTGCGTAGCTGGGCTTTTTGCAGCGGGGATGTCTTCTTTGGCTTCCGTGATCATTATTGTCGGAACTGCATTTGTAAAAGACATTTGGCATGTGGCCAAACCGATGTCCGAACAAAAAATTATTCCAAGGACTAAATGGTTTATGGCTATTTACTGTCTCCTTGTTTATGTTTTAACCCTCTATCCCATGGCTGGAATCGTTGAACTCACGGCATTTGCTGGAGCAGTATTTGCTGCAAGCTTCTTTCCTTCGATTTTTGGTGGTCTTTATTTAAAGTGGGGAACCGATATTGGGGCAATGGCTTCAATGATCATAGGTATGCTCACTAATGTGGTATGGCGTTTTGTATTTCGGTTCAACTACGAAGGGCTGCAAGATATCCATGAAATAATTCCAGCCTTTATAATGGCCATGTTAACCTATATTTTGGTTAGCATTTTGAGCAAAAGCCGTAAACCAGATACTGAACACCTTGATTTGGTCTTTGGGAATTAATGTTATTTCTAATCCTTAAAAACCGGGGTTTTCGTCAAATTAATCATGCCTTCATTTGCTGAATTAAGGATACGTTTTGAACGTAAATAGCGATTGAAATTATATGCATCGTAATTCCCTGCATTCTTGTCAACACTGCTGATTTGAACACGTCCGGAAGAGTGGATAAATTCATTGTTGCCAATCCACATGCCTACGTGCACTACTTTTTCCTTTATTGAATCTGATGCTTTTCGTCCAAAGAACAATAAATCCCCGGCCACCAAGTTTTCAAAACTTTTGGTAGCATCAATGGGTTGACCAGTATGTACTTGTTGCGAAGCGTCACGTGGTATTACCATTCCATTTAAAAAAAATATGGTTTTGGTAAACCCACTACAATCAACACCCTTAGTTGAAGTCCCTCCCCATAGGTAAGGTATTCCCATCAAGGTTTTTGAAGTGGCTACCAAGGTCTCATTCGACGGGTTTAAGTTTTCAAGCCACTTATCATAATCTTCCGCTTCAGCCCTGCTCACATACGCCATTCTACCATCTGGATATTTAACCTTAAAAAATTGGTTGTTTTCTTCTATCTTTTCCAAGACTCCTCCAGCCACAATATCTGAAACCACCTGTGAGCTTTTGTCTTGTACTGAATAGGTATGTCCATACGTCTCTGTAAAGATAATTTTGTGGGAAGACCTCCATACATTGGCTTTCACGGAATCCATGAGCTGAATCCCGCCACTATCCACCCAAGAAAGATATTTATCTGGCGTTTGAATCAAATACCAATTTTCAAAGGATTTATATATTTTAACAGGAGTGCCCAATGTGGCCTGTGTTGCCAATTCGGCCGAATGGGCGGGTTTGCTGCGTAAATTTGCCACTGATATTTTAATCACCCCTTGGGTCTTGCCCAACAGGCTTGAGGAAGGCAATATTTGAACGCTATCAATAAAATCGATGCTTTTCGAAGAAAGCTTTTCTTTGAGAGCGTCTACGGCCTTGGGTAAATTACTCTCTCCCCTTAATACATACTTTCCCTGACCATTTATAGCCTTTACATTGAACAGAGCCACCCTTTTATCTGGCGCAAATGCTGTTTTAATATAAGAAATATGCTCCTGTAAAGGGTTTTCCTTCATCTTTTCAATTTTACAGGCAACAAGAAAAAATACTGTCAAAAATATCGAAAGGGCTTTGGTCTTGCGGTTCATAAACTGAATTTGGTTTTGTGAATATAGATACTGGATAATCTTCGAAATTTACGCCTTATCGCTGGGTATTACCATTTGAATTTATTCTATTTCAGTTCCTTTTGTTAAAAAAAAATGATGGAATATTCACTGCGGACATGATTTTTACATCAAAAACCAATAATTTTATTCTTCATAAAAGATTTTAGTCAAAATATGGCAATTAAAGTAGTCGAGCTTTTTGCAGGTGTTGGTGGTTTTAGAATTGGTCTTGAGGGATATCCCAAAAAAGAAGATTCCAAATATGACATTGTTTGGAGTAATCAATGGGAGCCTTCAACAAAATTGCAACACGCCTCACTGGTTTATGAAGAACGTTTTGGTAAAGAGAACCATTCCAATGAAGATATTAATGACGTTGTAACTAGAAACGTAGAGGAAATTCCGGATCACGATTTACTGGTTGGTGGGTTTCCTTGTCAAGATTATTCCGTTGCAACAACTTTGCATAATTCAAAAGGATTAAAAGGTAAAAAAGGGGTGCTTTGGTGGTCAATTCATAGGATATTGGAAAAGAAAAAAAATAAGCCAAAATATCTTTTTCTAGAGAATGTAGATCGCCTCTTGAAATCACCTGCGAAACAAAGAGGACGAGATTTTGCAGTAATGCTGCAAAGTTTAAATGATTTAGGTTATGCCGTAGAGTGGCGAGTAATTAATGCAGCTGAATACGGAATGCCACAAAGAAGGCGTAGAGTATTTTTTATTGGGTATCATAAATCTACAGCGATTTACAAAAAACTTCAAAAATCAAAAAAAATTGATTGGTTAATTGAAGATGGAACAATCGCAAACGCATTTCCTGTTGCAAAAACTGATTCAATTCAAGAAGTTGAGTTAAAAGGCAATTTGGTTGAAATAACCAAAGAATTCAATAGAAATGGAAAATTATCGCCATTTCAAAATACAGGTTTACTTATAAAAGGTAAGGTTTATACAACCAAAACAGCGCCAAATTATAATGGGTCAAGAACTGTTTTAGGTAGTATTTTACAAAACGGAGAAGTAACGTCTGAATTTTTCATTGATGAAAAAGACAAAGAGAAATGGGAATATTTAAAGGGAGCTAAGACCATTGAACGTAAATCTCCAGATGGTTTTGTTTACAAATATTCAGAAGGCGGAATGATTTATCCAGATGCTTTAGATAACGCTTCAAGAACCATAATCACGGGAGAAGGTGGAAAATCACCTTCACGGTTTAAACACGTTGTTGAATCTGATAGAGGTTTACGAAGATTAACGCCCGTTGAATTAGAAAAACTTAATATGTTTCCTGTTAACCACACCAAACTTGATGGAATTACCGATACAAAACGTGCATTTTTTATGGGAAATGCCCTGGTTGTTGGAGTAATTGAAAGAATTGGTGATGAACTTCACAAAAGAATCAACCAAAACCCTATGGCTCCATCCAGTTAGTATTAATCAAAGTTTTCTGCAATCTTAAGGGTTCATTACTACTCTTCCTATTTTCTTTCGAGGTGCAAATTGTTCATGGACAATACGAAAGCTTTCAGGTGGTTCTAGTCCAATTACCAATAATGGGGTAGTAAGCATATTTCTTAAAGGGGGCAAATAATCAAGGAATTTCTCGTAGGTGCCTATGGCGTTGTCAAACCCGCCATACTCTTTCAAATTTGATGTAGCTGTTATTAATACTCCTATTTTAGTTTGAATAGCCTTTTCAACATGATTCAATTCACTTGCTAATACGGGTTTTATCAAATTCCATGCTATTACTGTAGAATGGTTAAATGCCACTTCTATAGAAATAGTGTCCTTTGCAAAATCTAAACGCCACGTGTCTCCAGTATAATCAGGGTTTTGGAATATGGAGGATTCACTATTCCACCCGAGCGCCACAAATCGTTCACGCAATAACTCATTAATTGCTTTCGAAAGACTTTTAGGAGTTCTTTCTACATTCTCTATTCCAAAATTTTCATGTTTTTGAATTAAGTCCTGATCTGTTATTTCTGAAATCAGGCTGGTCATTTCAGTAAATAGTGAGAGGAATTCTGGCTCATGTAGAATTACCTCCGCGTGTCTGAATGAATGCGACCTAAAGTTCATTGAATGATGAGTTATATTTTCAACAAGATAAACCAAAAAGTTTGCTTTACTTTCATATTCATTAATGAAGTGATTTTGGTCAAAAGCAGTTTTACGTCCGACTTAAAGAAAGAGCAGCTCTTGTCTCATTTGCTAGACTCTTGTTACAAAAAACACCTCAAATATTACAATTTTAAACGAATTTCAGATCTTCCAAGACAGTTACAGGGCATCGATCTTATCGTAACCCATAAAGTATCAAAGAAGGAATTCATGATTGACGAAAAGGCACAGCTGGATTATATAAATCGAGATTTGTCCACATTCGCCTTTGAGCTTCAGTATCAAAAAAAGGCGCTATCAAACAAGGGTGGCTGTTCAATACCAACAAAAAAACCGAATTTTACGCTCTTGCTACTGCCATTTATAGTGATGAACCCAATGCCTATACTTCGTGCAAAATCACTTGGGTCAATCGCAAAAAATTCATTTCATTTTTGAAAAATCGTGAAATAAGCCTTTAATACTTTATAGAAAACACATTCGAAAAACAAGGTAAAGTCATTTTGGAAGGACTTAACACAAAGACGGAAGGGTATCTTTATTTTTCAACCCAAAATAAGGCCGAAAAACCAATTAATTTAATCTTAAAGTTGGATTTCCTTGTTGAAAATAGTCTGGCCAAGCGATTGGTCTAAAGAATTTACAAACCGTCCAGTCCCCACTATACCTATTCTCTGGTACGTACATCGCAAAAAATTCGCATACAGAGCGTCCAAAAATAAATTTTGGTCAACTTAAGACTTTCGGTTTAGCAGTCAGATCATGATTTTTAATGGGCAGGCTTCGAACCCTTATCCCACTTACATTGAAAATCGCATTGCTCAATGCCGGGGCAATACCGGGTGTACTAGGTTCACCTGCCCCTCCAGGCCAATTATCACTTTCAATAATATAGGTTTCCATTTTTGGAGTCTCGTTCATTCGCAACATTTGGTAGTCATGGAAATTGCTTTGTACAACAGCTCCCTTTTCAATAGTAATCTCCCCATATAAAGCAGCTGTCAATCCATAAACAATTCCGCTTTCCATTTGTGCCGCAAACCCGTCAGGATGAAAAGCAAAACCTGGATCGGCTGTGCAAACTACACGATGAACCTTTAAGTTGCCTTCTTTTATTTCTATCTCTACAACTTGTGCAACTATGGTGCCAAAACACTGGTGCAATGAAATACCACGCCCCCAATTTTCCGGAAGAGGGGCTGTCCAGTTGGCT
>JAGLKG010000418.1 GCA_023141835.1 Maribacter sp.
ACAAATGTTGACGCACTATGCAAATGATTTACCTATTCTTGAGGCAATATTTGCATAGTGCGTCAACATTTGTGTTACCGCACCCTGCTCAATAGGCGAGGTTAATTTAGATTTGCCGCGGATGGTGTCAAAAAAGTTAAGGGCGTGTCTTGTGGTAAGATCACCACCTCCGCCAAGGGCCATACCACCCTCTGAACCTCCCGACTTACTGTCCTTGATCAATTTTCCTTTGATATCATATAATTGATAACCGCCACGGTCAATAAATACAGAGCCTTCAGAGCCATACACTATGGTACCTCTTCCTTTACCGTATTTATTGAATCCATTTCTACTTTGTCCATCCCATTCAATAATCTGACCGTCAGAAAATGTAAAGGAAGCCTCCATTGAGTCGTACATTTCCCATCCATCATTTTCGTAATGGTGGTTTCCGGATCGCACTTCGACACGTTCTGGATATTTGACATCCAATGCCCAACGCGCTACATCAAGTTCATGGGTTGCATTATTTCCCATTTCCGCCGTACCGTAGTCCCATCCATACCAGTGCCAGTTATAATTCCAAGTATCATGCATATAGTCTTTTCTAGGAGCGGGTCCTTGAAAAAGTTCCCAATCCAAACCTTCAGGTGGTGCAGCTTTGACCGGAACCGGAACAGCACCTCTAGAATTGATGTAAAAAGCTGTGGCCTTGTATGTCTTACCAATAGCACCGTCATGAATATCTTTGATAATTTGAGTTGATTCCACGGAAGATCGTTGTTGATTACCCATTTGAACAACTTTATTGTACTTCTTTTGGAATGCGACAACGAGTTCATTCTCATTCGGATTATGACTGCAGGGCTTTTCCAA
Organism: Maribacter sp.; assembly: GCA_023141835.1. Classification (GTDB taxonomy): domain Bacteria; phylum Bacteroidota; class Bacteroidia; order Flavobacteriales; family Flavobacteriaceae; genus Maribacter_A. The sequence goes on from JAGLKG010000418.1 coordinate 859, forward strand.
ATAGACATGTTTCCCTGCCTGCATTGCCATACAAGCTCCCGGTGTATGCCAGTGATCTGGTGTTGCCATAAAAACGGCATCTAATTTTGTATCCTCTAAGACTTTGCGAATATCGTTTTCCAATGTAGGTTTATAATTGATTTCATTCGCAAAATTAGCAGCAGCTTTTTCTTGCTGACTTTTCATAACATCACACAAGTATAGTAAGCGTACATTGTTTTTCTTATTGGTTATGGGGTCTTTATACGCACCGTATCTTCTCCCCAAACCTTGGATAGCAACATGTATTCTATCATTTGCGCCAATGATATTTGAATAGCTCTGTGCCGTCATGGCGTTGGCAGTTCCGCTAATTGCAACCCCTGCTGCCCCTACGGATACCTTTTTAATAAAATCTCTTCTGTTAGAACTCATTATTTTAAATTTATAGTGTTGTTAAAATGCCTTTTACATATCCAATGGATTCGGCCATTCCTGGTAATGGATCATTGGCTTCAGCTTCATATTCCAATGCTAAGGTTCCTTTGTACCCTAATTTTATAACCGATTTTAAAAATGCTGGAAAATCAATTATCCCTCTTCCGATTATACAGGTTTCACCCTTGGCAAAAGCTCCAGTAACATCCTTTAAATGAATATCAAAAACCCTATCAAAAAAATCCTTGACATCTTGTTCTGGGTTTCTGTCAATGCGTTTGGTATGGCCAATATCAATGCATAGCCCCATTCGCTTATCCCTGTTTTTTATTCTGGAATATGCGCTTTCAGCACTCGGATATAATTTGTCGCCTGGGCCATGGTTATGAATGGCAAGTTTAATGTCATATTGTTTGACCTTTTCCTCAACATATGGTAATAGTTCATGATTTGGCACCCCAATAATCATTTTCATTTCAGCGGTTTTGGCATATTCAAATGCCTGATCCACCTCTTCTTTGGTCTTCATATAAATGACGCCACCGCCATACAGTTCTATTCCCTTTTCTTTGCAAAGGGCGACTGCTTTTGTAATGGTCTCTTTATTTGAGTCAAGTGGAAGGTGCATGCTCTTTAAAGCAATGCGATTCATACCACAACGCAAAGTCATATCAAGCGCTTCTTCCATAGAGAATTTTCGAAGGGAATAGGAAGCAACCCCAAGATTAATGATTGGCCTATCTCCTGTAATCGGTTCAGGTTTTCGACTTGACGCATTTGCAATCCCGGGAATTGCAGCTGCGGCAATCCCAAGGGCTCCTGCCGATGTTCTTTTTAAAAAACTTCTTCTATTTGATCCCATATACTTAGTTTTATTGCAGCAATGCTGCGAATTTTTGTATTTAGAAAGGAAACATGACCACCATGGCCTTGCAAGAATATGGCCTATATTAAATTCACCCAATTGAGCCATTTCGCACACTTTGTTTCGGAAGCCAATTTTTTAAAGGCATTGACATTTTCTTTAAATTTATTGATCCTATTCAAACCAACCAAATTTTCGTGTACGTTAACGCGAATATATGAAATACTCCCTTAAATCTGGAATTTTCATATAAAAAACACGTTGACCTATCTTTAAGATAGTGAAATAGTAAGATACCCCAAGTAGGCTAAGATACCCTCGAGGTGTATCGGTTACTTTTTTTATACTGATGTGCTACTTATTTTATTGTGGACTAGTTTGGTAAGAAAGTCAAACAGTCTGGTCATAGGATTAAAACCAATTTTGATATCAATTTGATTCTTGTACCTCAATATTGTAAATTCCGTGAATGGGTCTTCCATCATTGGTTATTCCCTCAATTTTGACCACATATTTACCCGTATTATCTCCGGTATGAAACCTGATCGATGATTTCCCATTCTCATCGAGTTCAATATTGGGTTCCCAAAATAAAGTGGTCCGGTAATCTGGTTTCTCGTGTGCCCCTTGCGGTATTATATAATTGGGGGAATAGAATTCACGTACCTTATGAAACCCTGGAAGCTTAAAATTGGTAATGCCAGGAACTTCTTCTTCGGGCCTATCATCAAAACGAAACCCTCTATCCGTATAAATAGCCACTACTCCGTTAGCTCCCCTGGACCCCCAGAGCGCCGCATCCGGGCCTTTTACGACATCGATGAACATGACCTCGCTTGCTCTCATGGTTTGTGCAACTTCAGGATCCACTGCAAAACCATCAACCAGAAATAATGGACCGTTTGATGCATTTATACTGCCGATACCTCTAATCTGCACAGACTCAAAAGGGTATGAGCCAAAAACTTGTACACCAGCCACTCTTCGTAAGAGATCCAAAGCACTAAAAGCTTTACTACCAAGAATGGAATCTATATACACCCGGTTAGAGGGAGATGTAAACGTTATATCAGAATCCATAGCCTCGTTAATAATTTGCGTTCTGGTTTTCCGATATTCTTTAACAACCACTTCTTCCAATTGTGTAACTTTGGGATTGTATTGGAAGTCGATGATTTTTTCTCGATACGATTCTTTCAAATACTCTTGATGGTCAACAATGGTTTGCCGACGTACTCTTTTTCGTTCCATATTTTTTACATCAATCTTTGGCCAAGGTGAATCCATAAATACAGAAACATGTTTTTGCATGCTATTTCTTTTTCGGAGCGTATCGGCCGCCTGTACAATACCGGTTATACTGTCTACATAAACAAAAGGTCCAAAACTAAATTCCCCTTGCTTGTTCGTTGATTTTTGGCTATGAATGATTTCCTCCCCTAGTATACTCAGTGTGGCTAAGGTCTTTTTCGGCTTGTCTTGGTTATTAAAAGCGGTTGTCCTTCCCGTAATCATGATTCCTTTTTCTGCGGGAAAATTAAATGTTTTGCTTCCTTTTTCGCTTAAGATATCATTCCATACAAATCTGCGCCACCCATGGGTAAGCATAAGAGCATCGAGTAAGTGTTTCCTCTCTTTTGAATCGTCTTTAAAGAAATAACCAGCTTCTTGAACAGTACCTCCCAGGTCCGAATCCAAGAGTAACCAACTTTTTATATTTGCAGCCATGGCATTATCTCCTGGGTAATTATTCTGCGTAACCACTCCCATTGAAAAATTGCCTTTAAGAGGGGTGCCTTTCGTATCGGTTAGTGCAACATCCATTGAAACCTTCTCTCGGAGACCATAGCTTTTTGATGCCGACAGTACAGAAAGTTTTAAGTCATTCTTTGGATTATCGACAAACACAAGCCGTTCACAAACTGGTTCACCGTTCGGGGTGAATAAAGTAAATTGGGCTACCCCATCTAATAGTTCTTTGGTAAAAAGCTTAACAGCATAGGAGTCCTCGTCAACCTCTTGGCCAATACGTTTGAAAATTAGGTTGCCGCGTAGATGACCAATCAGCAAGGTGCCTTTGACACCATCATTGGTGCTGCTCTTCACCTGTACTAAAATAGTATCGTCCCTATTTTTTACACTTAAGACATATCCTTTGGAAATAGCTTCCGGTAATGCAAATTTTTGTTCCCTGCCATCAATCATGATACTCGCATAGTATTGTTTATTGGGAGAGGGCATAAAA
>JAGLKG010000419.1 GCA_023141835.1 Maribacter sp.
CCAAGACTTCGATGAAACTAAAAATAATTTTGGTGTGATTTCTGATAATCCCCATAAAATAAATTTGAACTATGTATTAGATGACGAAGGCGATATTATGCATGGCAACGGTATTGCCTATGACCCCTTAAAAGATGTCATATATCTAAGCATCAATTTTTATAGCGAGATCTGGGTAATAGACCACAGTACATCCCCGGAAGAAGCATCTACCGCTTCAGGAGGCAATTATGGTAAAGGAGGGGACTTGGTCTATCGTTTTGGGAATCCTGATGCGTACGGCAACACCGCTGGTGAAAGATTGTTTTTCAACATTCATTTTCCAAATCTTCTTAAGGGACATGATTTAGGAAAAATATTGGTGTTTTCCAACGGTGGGGATTTAAACCAATCAACCGTCTACGAATTGAAATTACCACAAGCCTTTAATTTGCAAGCCAACCAAAATAACGAACCCGAAGTAGTTTGGAGTTTTACCGACCCAGATTTGTTTTCAGCCAAAGTTTCAGGGGCTGTACGATTGCCCAATGGAAATACCATGATCGCAGAAGGTGATTTCGGGATTTGGGAAGTTACCGCTGATGGAAAAGTGGTCTGGAAATTCAGTAACCCTGGATTTTATTGGAGGGCTTATCACTATGACAAAACATCACAAGCGATTATCAATTTAAACCTTTAATTTAAAGACATTCTTTATCTTTACCAATACTCAATAATTAATCACGAACCATAAAGTATTTTTCATGAAAAAACTTTTCTTACTTCTATTTTGTCTTGTTTATTGTATATCATATGCGCAAGGTGATGGTGCCTCGGGGAATACTTTCAACATGGGTATTGGTGGTAATAATACTGCACTATCACAAACAATGCTCTCAAAATTCCGGGCTATTACTGAGAACAGAAATTCAAGAATGGACAATATAACAGGATCTGCCTATTTAACGGACATTTTTTTACCTACAAAACTATATTACGATAATCAGTTTATGAATAACGTTTATTATCGGTACAATGCCTATAATAAAGAGATTGAGGTAAAACAAAGCCCCAATGAGGACAATCAGAATGTTGCTGCCCTGAATAAGGGCAAGAAAATTGCTATTCTTGTTGATAATCATAAAATGAGCTTTAAGACCTTTATAACTTCGAAAAAGAAGACTCTCAATGGCTATCTCATAGCATTGTTAAATGGTAAGAAATATGACCTTTACAAAAGAATTCATATTATTTTTTCTCCGGGAAGGGTCTCTACAAATTCTTTTGTAAAAGCGGTTCCCAACAGGTTCACTAAATTCACTGAGTATTATTTCCAAAAGGAAGGCGTAAACAGAATTGACGAAATACAACCAAGCAATAGGCAATTTCTTAAATTGTTGGATGATTCTGCAAAGAACGACATCAGAACTTTTTTAAAGGAAAATAAGTTAAACGTCAAGAATGAAGCTGATTTAGTCAAAGTATTTGAATACTTGAACAGATAATATTTAGCATCAATTCAAAACACCGACCATTCCGAAATATCGGAATGGTTTTTTATTTACCTTTACCCGATGGAAAAGCTTACCCAAATTTATGGAATAAGAGCCGCTATTGAAGCTGTTAATTCTGATGAGGACATTGACAAGGTTTTTGTTCAAAAAGGTCTTAAAGGTGATTTAATCAAAGAGCTCGAAGGGCTTTTGCGGAAAAGAGGAATCAGTACAGCATACGTACCCATTGAAAAACTGAACAGGTTAACAAAAAACAACCACCAAGGGGTTGTTGCCAATATTTCCCCAATTTCATTTTATGAAATTGAAACTTTGGTTGAAGAAGTTTTATCAAAAAATAAAACCCCTTTATTTCTGCTCCTTGACCAACTTTCAGATGTTCGGAATTTTGGGGCAATTATCAGAACTGCAGAGTGTACGGGTGTTGATGGTATCATTATTCAAAAAAAAGGAGCTGCACCAGTTACAGCAGATACCATTAAAACATCAGCTGGCGCGGCTTTTAAAGTACCTATGGCCAAAGTAGACCACATTAAGGATGCCGTATTTTACCTTCAAGCTTCCGGGATATCTGTTATAGTCGCAACAGAGAAAACCAATACTACTATTTACGATGTTTCCTTTAAAGAGGCTTGCGCTATCGTAATGGGAGCTGAAGACAAAGGTGTTTCGCCTTCGGTAATCAAAGCTGCCGACCACTCGGCTAAATTGCCATTATTAGGGGAAATAGAATCCCTGAATGTTTCTGTTGCCTGCGCTGTTTTTTTATATGAAACAGTACGCCAGAGAATGGATTAATCACTTTTGGCTCCATCATTTTCTTTGGGCTTATATCGATACGTGATTTTAATTATATGCTCATTGCCATCAATGTCCTCATTCTTGTTTTCAATGAAATTGCCATGGGCATCAAACTGTTTTAAGAATTCATCCTCTCCTTCATTATAATCATCCTGTTCCCAATCGAACTTTTTTGAGGTCGGCGTACCCGTTTTAAGAAAAATAGCCATTGAAAGACCTGCAATGAATCCACTTAAATGCCCCTCCCACGAAATTTCATCTTTTACAGGAAATATATACCACAACAGACTTCCATAGATAAAAACAACAACTAGAGAGAGAGCCACCAAACGAAAATATTTGGAAAAAACGCCTTTAAAAAACATAAAGCTGGCCAAGACATATATAACTCCACTTGCACCTATATGATATGAAGGCCTACCGATGCCCCAAGTTAAAATCCCAGATATCAAAATTCCAATGATTAGTACTTTTACCGCTATTTTTCTATAAAAATAAAACAAAGAAGCAGTTAAGAACGCCAGGGGTATGGTATTGTTATAAAGGTGCTCCACAGAACCATGGATAAACGGACTAAGAAGAATACCCCGAAGCCCTTGTATTGTTCTGGGATACACCCCATATTCATTTAAGTTTACATTGAACCGCAATTCTATCCAGAATACAGCCCAAATTAGGATTACGGTCACCAAGGGGGCCAAGACCACTGCGTTGGTAAATTTAAAATATTTGCTTTCAGACATCGCTTAAAATTACTGGTAATCTGTTCAAAAAACTTACCATATACATAAAACATGATAAATTGTCATTTTCTCACCTCGTATTCCGCAATCCCTTAATCAATCTATCATTTAAGTCAAGCCCGAAGAACCATGTAATGCCAACTTTGTTTTAAATTTACAATATGAACGAACCATTGGCAGAAAGGGTACGCCCTAAAACGTTGGACGAATACATTAGTCAAAATCATTTGGTCGGTGAGCATGGGTCATTGACCAACCAAATTAAAAAGGGTATTATACCCTCCTTAATTCTCTGGGGACCTCCTGGTACTGGCAAGACTACTCTGGCCAACATTATTGCCAATGAAAGCGAAAGGCCTTTTTATTCGTTAAGTGCCATAAATAGCGGTGTAAAAGATATCAGGGAAGTGATTGACAAAGCCAAACAAAGTGGGGGATTATTTACTTCTAAAAACCCCATTTTATTCATTGATGAGATCCATCGTTTTAGTAAATCACAGCAAGACTCCCTTCTTGGAGCTGTTGAGAAAGGTTGGGTAACCTTAATCGGTGCTACAACAGAAAACCCAAGTTTTGAGGTCATCCCAGCCTTATTATCTCGTTGTCAAGTTTATATTTTGAATGCTTTTGGAAAAGAAGATCTAGAGGTATTGTTACAAAGGGCAATAGGGCAGGACAACTTCCTAAAGTCTAAAAAAATAAAACTCAAGGAAATCGAGGCACTTTTACGTCTTTCCGGAGGGGATGGTAGAAAACTTTTGAACATCTTTGAATTGGTCATCAACTCAGAAGAGTCCGATGCCATAACGATAACTGATGATCTAGTCTTAGGAAAGGTTCAAAAAAACACTGTACTTTATGATAAAACTGGAGAGCAACATTATGATATAATTTCTGCCTTTATAAAATCAATTCGCGGAAGCGATCCCAATGGTGCCGTTTATTGGCTCGCGAGAATGATTGAGGGTGGCGAGGATGTTAAGTTTATAGCTCGTAGAATGCTGATTTCAGCTTCGGAAGATATTGGTTTGGCAAACCCGACAGCCTTGGTAATTGCAAACAGTGCATTCCAAGCTGTTACTACCATCGGTTACCCAGAAGCCCGAATCATTTTGAGTCAATGCGCCATTTATTTGGCAACATCGGCAAAAAGCAATGCAAGTTATATGGCCGTGAACAGGGCTCAACAAACAGTTAAACAGACAGGTGATTTATCAGTTCCGTTGGCTTTAAGAAATGCACCCACTAAGCTTATGAAGGATCTTGGTTATGGTAAGGATTATAAATATGCCCACGAGTTTCAGAACAACTTTGTTGACGAAGAGTTCTTGCCCGATGAGCTTTCAGGAACAAACTTTTACCAACCCGGTAGAAATCAGCGTGAAAATGCAATCGTTGAATTTCTTAAAAAACGATGGAAGGATAAATATGAGCTTTAAAACTTAATATTCAACGCTTCAATTTGGAAGTCATCACCAACATAATACTCAAAATACCATTTTCCATCTTTTTTATATACCAAGCCGTTCTGATTACCCGATTGGGCCAAATAATAATTGGGTGTTGAGCTTTTGAACATCCTAATTCTAATTTTTGGAGTGCTATCCACCAATTGGAAACCGTTCTGTATCTCTTGTGCATACAATATATTCAAATCATTTTTTGATGGCTTGGCCATTTCTTCTGAACTGGGCTTGCCTTTCTTGATTTGCGATATGACCGGTTCTTTGGATTTGTACACTTGTTTTTCAGGTGTTGCTTCTTGTGTTATTACTGCATCCTCCTTTTTGTTTTTTGGCTTTTTCACTTCCTGCTTTTCAACATTTTTGACATCATTCTTAAAACTGACGGTCAACTGCCCACTTTGACCATCATTCGGAGAGTACACATAATCCAAAGCTTTTATCGATTCAAATGCCTCTGTAAGCGCATCATTATAGGCCTTATTATAATTCTTCTCCTTGCTTCTACCTTGCAGAGTGACAAAAACATCTTTGGAAGAACAGTCTTTCAACACAATCGATGTTTTAGTTGTAAACATTGAGGACTGATCATCAAGAAATACCAATAACCCCAAACATCGGCTATCACTCAATTCGTCTGGCAAAGCATCATCATATACGGCATTAAAACCATTTTGGGCAAATAAATATTTGATTAGCGTGCTTGTTTTATATTGGTTTTCTTTCTTGAATCCATCAAAATTTTTAGGTACTATTATATATTTATAATCATTTAGATCTCCTTGAGAAAAGGCATTTATACAGCTAAAAAGGAATATTGGTAAAAGAAGATTCTTCATTGGGTTAACGTATCATTTCTTTTCCCAAGATATGATATTTAATCCAAATTGGAAAGAGGCATAATTGCTGGCAGCAATATTACGATAGGCCAATAAATTGTCGGCCATTAAATAAAAGTTTATTGGGCCTGCCTGAAGGCTTATGCCCAATCCTACATTCGTAAAAGTAAACTTATCAACGGTATAGGTTGCTTTGGCCGCCATAAAGTTTCCGAACCTTCTTTGATAGAAAGCGGTTATGGCACCTTGCACCCCCCTTGGCCTTTTAATCATATATAACTGACCACCAACACTGTTCCTATATTTAAGGGTGTTGTTGGTACCGCCTGAAGAGGAATAGTCGCAATCACAAGCCTCGGGGTTTTCGGTAGATTCACCAAAATTATATCTTAAGGATGCATACAATCGAGTCGGTCTAAAAGTCATATAACTTTTTGTGGTTTCCTCAAAGGGTACCAATGCTTCAATTTCATCAACCAAATCTTCCCAAAAATCTTGAGTTGGGTTGAGTAAGGCATCAGGCAATATTATTTCAATACCTTCAGTTGTGGCGCTACCATCAAGGGTAAAATTCTCAACCGCATTGGTATGATAAATAAAGCCCAAATCCAACAGACTACCCGTTATCACCGTTTGTCCATTAAAATGATACGTGAAGCCCAAATCAAACCCCAACCCCAGATTACCACCGAAAAAACCCCTCTTCACAATCGTTGCCGGCACATTTCCATCATCCTCAGCAGTTTCGATAGCATTGATTCCCGATGTCCTAAGTTGCATGTCAGCGCTCAAGGTATTGGACAATATATTATTCTGCCCTTCGGTAGTCTCAAAATAACCTGTATTGTTGATAGAATTGAAGTCCAAAATATTAGAGTAGATTTTTCCCCTTGCACCTACGATAAGATTGTTATCCATTCTTTTGTTCATTCCAAAATGAAAAACACTTAGCACCTCACCCCTAGCATTTAAATGACCTAGGTCAAATCTTTCATTAAGTTTGTCTGCGTTACCTTCAAAAGCCAATATTCCATAATCCTTGGGCCAGTACATGATAACATCGCTTTCAGTATAAACCCCAAATGAATAAAAAACACTGGAATCCTGACTTCTATAACCTCCATGTAAAAGCTCTAATTGTAAAGTGCTGCTAAATTCATCCCTATAAGACATACCTTGTATGACCTTATCTCTTACCTTATCATTAAAATCCACGCCGTCATTGGCAAAA
>JAGLKG010000042.1 GCA_023141835.1 Maribacter sp.
CGAAGGGCGTCCTTCGCGTTCAATGCTATTTTTTGGAATTTGGAATTTGGAATTTTAAAAAATAAAGTAGGGTTTTTTTATTTTGAATTGTTATTAAGGTATAAAGCGAGAAATCATGCAAGAAAATTACTTGGCAAAATGGCTCAATAATGAACTCACTGAGGTGGAGCTCTCGGAATTTAAAAAGTCCGACGAGTATGCATCCTATCAGCGTATTCTTGATGCCTCTAGTACTTTGGAAGCTCCTGATTTTGATATGGAAAATGCATTGGAAGCAGTGAATAACAGAAGAACGCTTCTGGAAACCAAGGTCGTGCAGTTAAATCCCTTTACAAAGTTTTTAAAGGTGGCCGCAGCCGTAACCGTTCTAATGGTAGGGTCTTATTTTTATCTGAATACCTTAAATGAAAATATAGCTACCCAATATGCTGAAAACAAAGAGGTGGTTCTACCCGATGCTTCCAAAATAATCTTAAATGCCGATTCCGAGCTCTCATATAGTGAGAAAAAGTGGGATAAAGAAAGGAATGTATCCTTGGAGGGCGAGGCTTTCTTTAAAGTAGCCAAAGGGAAACGTTTTACGGTAAGTACGGATCATGGCACCGTAGCCGTGTTAGGAACTCAATTCAATGTAGAAAATAGAAAGGGTTATTTTGAGGTGACCTGTTTTGAAGGTTTGGTCAGTGTAACCTATAACAATAATGTGACTAAACTACCAGCGGGTACCACTTTCGTGGTTATTGACGGTAAAGTCATTGACAGCGAAAAACCCAATACGACAACCCCTTCGTGGATGAATAATGAAAGTTCTTTTAAGAGCATTCCGTTAAAATTTGTTTTAGACGAATTTCAGAGACAACACGATATCAAGGTAGAGACCCAAAATATTGATATCAAATCATTATTTACCGGCACTTTTAGCAACACAAATACAGATTTAGCGTTACAGAGTATTAGTGTACCTTCTCAAATAAAGTATAAATTAGAAGGGAATAAAGTGTTATTCTATGCCGAAAACACACCGTAAACGCATAATATCTGTTTTTGCTTTCCTGCTATTGTCCTTTTTTTACAAAAATGTAATGGCACAGGACGTTACCGTACCTTCTGTAAATCTTATCACATTCATTCGTGATTTGGAAGAAAAGTACAGTATAAAGTTCTCCTACGTAGACGAAGACATCAAGGATATGCAAATCAATATTCCCAAAGATGAAAACCTCAAAGAGGTACTTTCCTATGTGCAAGACCAAACCCAAATCATAATCCAAAAGCTCAGTGACCGCTACTACACGTTAACCAAGAGTACTACGGTTGATATTTGCGCAGTTGTTCTTGACAATTTTAAAGAAAATACGGTCATCGGTTCTTCAGTTGAAGTGTTGGGAAGTTCCATTGCTGCTGTTACGGATCATAATGGCCATTTTTATTTTGACAATATTCCAAGAAAGGCCATTGTACAAATAAAACATATTGGCTTTAAGCCCTTGTTTGTTGCGGCAGAAGATTTAACCAAGCACAATCCTTGCAAAATACTCCTATTGAACGAGAGTTTTGAGCAACTTCAGGAGGTTATTGTTTATCAATTCCTTACTACCGGACTTAGTAAACAACTCGATGCCAGCATTCAATTGAATACTGAAGACTTCGGAATCCTTCCTGGTTTAATAGAACCGGATGTGTTGCAAACCGTTCAAGCCCTACCGGGCATTAAGAGTATTGACGAGACCGTATCGAACATCAATATACGCGGTGGCACCAACGATCAAAATCTTATTCTATGGGATGGAATCAAAATGTATCAATCGGGTCACTTCTTTGGTTTAATATCGGCATTCAATCCTTATTTGACAGATAAGGTCATCTCAATCAAAAATGGCACCAGTGCCCAATTTGGAGACGGTGTAAGTGGGGTGCTTGATATTCAAACCAAAAATCAAATAACCGACGATTATTTTGGAGGAGCCGGTTTCAATTTGATAAATGGGGATATGTACGGGCAGGCTCCGCTGGCTAACAACTTGGCCTTTCAGTTTTCGGCAAGACGCTCTCTAACCGATTTTTTTAACACTCCAACCTACGATGAGTTTTTTAAAAGAGCGTTCCAAGACACTCAAATAAAAGGGACTACCGGTCAGACTGACGACATTCGTCGCGAAGAAAACTTTTATTTTTATGATTTTACTGCAAAGCTTTTGTACGATATCAATGAAGACCATAAGGTTAGGGTCAGTTTTATCCATATCAATAACGATTTGGACTATATGGAACAGAACTTGACGTCATTACGGGAGACCCAAAGCCGATTGGACCAGACCAACCTTTCTTTCGGAGGAAGTCTTGAAAGCATATGGAGCAACAATTTTAGTACAAAAATCAATGCCTATTACACCCGATATGAGCTAGATTCCAAAAATTCTTCAGCAAATGGTGAGCAAGAATTGTCGCAAAGAAATGAAGTCAAAGAAACATCCCTAAAATTAAATACAAATTATCATTTGGGTGATGGCCTAAATTGGTTGAACGGTTATCAATTGAATGAAGTGGGTGTTACCAATGTTTCTTTTGTAACCCAACCGCATTATGACAATAATATCAAAGGAGTCATTAGAACCCATGCCCTATTTTCTGAGCTGGAATATAAATCCCAAGATGAAAAACTATATGCCCGTGGGGGTGCTCGATTTAATTATGTTGAAAACCTGGATACTTTTAGCGAATATATTATTGAACCCCGACTAAACATAAATTACACCATTGCCAATAATTTTAAAACAGAATTTCTAGGGGAATTTAAGAACCAGGCAACGCACCAAGTAGTTGACTTGGAGCAAAATTTTTTGGGCATTGAAAAACGTCGTTGGCAAATAGCTGACCCAGATAACGATCTAGTACCTCTTCCCATAACCAAAAGCAAACAAGGTTCTCTAGGGTTCAATTATGACCATCATAGTTTATATGTTGGAGTTGAAGGTTTTTATAAAGAAGTCAAAGGTATAAGCGCTAGAACACAAGGGTTTCAAAGTGAAGGCCAGTTCAATGAAGAGATAGGGCAATATGAAATCAAGGGCATTGAATTTCTGATCAATAAAAAAAACAATGACTATAGTGCTTGGCTAAGCTATACCTATAACCTGAACAATTATACCTTCGAAGAAATTGTGCCAAGGACCTTTCCCAACAATTTGGATGTCCGACATACAATTACATTTGCTGGCAATTACATTTACAATGACTTTAAAATCGGTGTTGGATTAAATTATAGAACCGGAAAGCCGTATACCAAACCTGATTCGGTCAATCCTATTGACACTACTGTTTTTCCCAGTATGATCAATTATCGGGAACCCAATAGGAGTAGATTACCAGAATATATTAGAATAGATGCCTCCGCCATTTATGACTTTAATTTGTCTCCCGGACTAAAAGCCACATTGGGCGCCTCTGTCCTTAATCTCACCAACCGAAAAAATATTCTGAATACGTATTATCGATTAAACGATACTGATGAGATTGAAACTATTGAAAGTGTCTCTTTGGGACTAACCCCGAATTTTAGTTTTAGGGTACGGTTTTAATCCTACATCTTCCATACCTGTAAGGCTTTAAAAACCTGACAGGTCTCCGATTGTCTTTCATTTTTAAAATGGGTGAATCAAAGTTTCATACGATAAAATCCAAAATTCAACATTCTTTTAATAATTGCATACAGTTCAGGAAATTGATTTTCAAACTCCACCGGAGTTTCAACAAAATTCTCAACAGATACTGCAAAAAATTCGTGAATATTGGTTTTCCCATACGATCGGAAGTATTCCGAACTTTCCATTCTTGAAATGAAATCAACATCTGTAAACAAGCTTTTAATTTTCTTCATTCCCAAAATAAAGACATAAGACCTTGTATTTAATTTATTGGCTACATTAAAACTAATGGCATGGGCAAATTCATGTACTGCCAGATTAATATTGTCATTGGGAATCCTAAAACCTTCCAATAGGTGGTCTGCCGAAAACACAATAGTCTTTAATCCGGGGTTGTATTCCCCATAATGAGCCTTCTTGGTTATTCGGGAATAATACTGTGTAGGATAAACAATTACCCTGTGTATCGATAAAATAAGAAAATCGTCCATTCCCAAAGTCAACATAACTGCAGTTGCACTCAACAATAATGTTATTTTGTGCCTTTCGGTAACTTCCTCATGAAAATCTATCTTCTTTCTATCCCTAAAGCGTACAACCCTCTTTTTAAACCTTTGCTTTTTGGAAGCTGAAAGGTGTCGATAAAATGGAAGGTGCGAAGCCATTAAACTTTCTTCCTGCACCGTAAGTCGCGGAATCTTTTTAAAAGGATTTAGAAAGAACAAATCCAATGTATAGTATACGATATACATAAAGAACCCTAAAATCAAGATAAGGCATACTATAGGAAAAACATCGTCTACTAAATTCATTTAGCCTTTTAAATGAGTTCTATTACATGCGCTCTGGGACTTGAATTCCCAATAGTAAAAAGGCAGATTGAATGATCTCCCCAACTTTTTTGGATAACTGTACCCGTAAAATTTTCTTTTGTTCGTTTGGTTCCCCTAAGATGGAAACCTGCTGATAGAATGAATTGAATTCCTTTACCAGGTCATACGTATAATTGGCAATCAAGGCTGGACTTAAATTCTCCGCTGCCAACTGTATGGTCTCCGGAAATAATTGGATCTGTTTTATGAGTTCCTTTTCTTTTGGATGTAATTTCATCCCATTTTCTAGACCTGTCAGGTTTAGGTCTAAGCGCACTGCCTTTCTTAAAATGGATTGTATCCTGGCGTAAGTATATTGAATAAAAGGCCCCGTATTTCCTTGAAAATCAACAGATTCTTCGGGGTTGAATAATATTCTCTTTTTAGGATCCACCTTGAGAATATAATATTTTAAAGCCCCCAGCCCTATCATTCGGTACAACTCTTGTTTTTCACTATCTGAATAATCTTCCAGTTTTCCCAATTCCTGTGAAATGGTCGCTGCAGTTTGAGTCATATCATCCATGAGGTCATCGGCATCAACCACTGTTCCTTCCCTGCTCTTCATTTTCCCACTTGGCAGGTCCACCATTCCATAACTCAGGTGATGTAGACTTTCTGCCCAGGAGAACCCAAGCTTTTTCAAGATTAGGAACAATACCTTAAAATGATAGTCTTGCTCGTTACCAACGGTATATACCATTCCGTTAATATCGGGATAATCGGTAACCCGTTGTATGGCTGTTCCTATATCCTGTGTCATGTAAACAGCGGTACCGTCTGATCGAAGGACGATTTTTTCATCTAGGCCTTCATCGGTAAGGTCGATCCAAACACTGCCATCCTCTTTTTTATAGAATACACCTTTTTCCAATCCATCGGCAACCACGTCCTTGCCCAATAAATAGGTGTCGCTTTCAAAATACAGTTGATCAAAGTCTACCCCTAAGTTCTTATAAGTTTCATCAAACCCCTTATATACCCAACTGTTCATTGTTTTCCAAAGGCCAACTACTTCTTCATCACCAGCTTCCCATTTTCGGAGCATTGCTTGGGCCTCCAATAATATTGGTGCTTCTTTTTCCGCAACCTCTTTTACTTTCCCTTCGGACACCATCCTTGAAATTTCAGCCTTATAGGCTTTGTCGAAGGCCACATAATAGTTCCCGACAAGTTTATCCCCCTTCAATCCCGAGTTTTCGGGAGTTTCATCTTTGCCAAATTTTTGCCAGGCCAGCATGCTCTTACAAATATGTATACCACGATCATTGATAATTTGGGTCTTGTATACCTTTTTTCCGGAAGCCTTTAAAATTTCAGCGACGGAGTAACCTAATAAGTTGTTACGAATATGCCCTAAATGCAAGGGCTTATTGGTATTGG
>JAGLKG010000420.1 GCA_023141835.1 Maribacter sp.
ACCCTATGCAATATAGGTTTATAGGTATTTTTAAACCACTAAGTTATCAACAAAAATTGTAAAAAATATGAAGCCGTGAATTTGGTTTTCACCACCGATTTTTTATTAAAAAACAGCGGTACTATTATGGAGAATATACAGGTTCATTTCATTGGGTTCCTAATGCCCCAATCCAAAATTTTCTGTAGTAAAAAAAAGAAGCGCCAAATTAATGGCACTTCTTAATGACTAATTAAAATAAAAACTGAAAAACAGAATTTTCCGTACCGGAAATATCCGGGTTTATTTTTCATATGCATCTTCATGCACTTGGGCTACAGCTCTACCTGATGGGTCGTTCATATTCTTGAATGTCTCATCCCATTCCAGGGCAATTTTGGTGCTACAAGCTACTGATGGCTCCTGAGGAACGCATAAAGCGGCAGCATCTGATGGAAAATGGGATTCAAATATAGAACGGTAGTAAAACTCTTCTTTTGTAGTTGGCGTCTGTAATGGAAAACGAAACTTGGCATTTTCCAATTGCTCATTCGAAACTTCGGTTTCAACAACCTCCTTTAAAGTATCAATCCAACTATACCCAACACCGTCTGAAAATTGTTCTTTTTGGCGCCATGTAACACTCTCAGGCAACATATCTTCAAAAGCCTTACGTACCACCCATTTTTCCATACGCTCCCCATTGATCATCTTATCTTTTGGGTTAATCCGCATCGCCACATCCATAAATTCCTTGTCCAAAAACGGAACACGACCTTCAATTCCCCAAGCCGCCAACGATTTGTTGGCTCTAAGACAATCGTACATATGCAACTTATCCAATTTGCGAACAGTCTCTTCATGAAAATCTATTGGACTTGGAGCTTTGTGAAAATACAAATAGCCTCCGAACAACTCATCCGCGCCTTCACCGGAAAGCACCATTTTTATCCCCATGGATTTGATTACCCTAGCCATTAAATACATCGGGGTCGAGGCTCTTATCGTAGTTACATCATATGTTTCCAAGTTATAAACAACATCCTTAATTGCATCCAGTCCTTCTTGAATGGTGAATTTTATTTCGTGATGTACAGTTTCTATATAGTCTGCAACCTTTTGTGCCGCCGCTAAATCAGGGGAACCTTCCAAGCCCACTGAAAAAGAATGGAGTTGTGGCCACCAAGCCTCTTTGGTATCGTCCGACTCCACCCTTTTTTGTGCATACTTCTTGGCGATTGCCGAAGTTACCGAAGAATCCAATCCCCCAGAAAGCAATACTCCATACGGTACATCTGACATTAGCTGTCTATGGACCGCTGCCTCTAAAGCTTCCTTTATTTCCTGAATGCTAGTCGCATTTTCTTTTACCGCATCGTACTCCATCCAATCACGGGTATACCACTTTTTAAGCTCTCCATCGCTGCTATGTAAATAATGACCTGGGGGAAACAATTCAATCTTGGTACAAGTTCCTTCCAATGCTTTCAATTCAGAAGCAACGTAAAAGGTACCATTTTGATCCCAACCCATGTATAAAGGAATTATACCCATATGATCACGCGCAATAAAATATTCATCTTTTTCAGCATCATAGATAGCAAAACCGAAAATACCGTTCATCTCATCTAAAAAATCAACGCCTTTTTCCTGGTATAATGCTAGTATAACTTCACAATCCGATTGCGTTTGAAAATTATACTTTCCATCAAATTGCTTACGTAATTCCCTATGATTATATATTTCGCCATTTGCGGCCAATATCAATTTTCCATTTTCACTGAACAGTGGTTGTTTTCCTGAAGCTGGATCTACAATCGCCAACCTTTCATGAGCCAAAATAGCTTTCCCATCAGCATAAATTCCACTCCAATCGGGCCCTCTATGTCTTATTTTCTTGGACATTTCCAATAATTGAGACCTTAAAACATCCGTGTTTTCTTTAACATCAAATGCACATACAATTCCACACATACTTAAATATTTATTTCAATTTAAAGGCAAAGATGAGATTATACTTTCATTTATAAAACACATTACAATAATTAATTACATTTTAATATAATTTATTACATTAATCATCGCATATGTAATTAGGTGTAAAAAAAATAGTGCAAATTGAGACATTCTGTAAGTTGGGATAATTTTAACGACTTTTTATATGTCTTTATATTGATTACTACTTAGATTTGGAACACTAAAAACAAACACGATTATGAAAAAATTATTTGCACTTTCTATTTTAATGCTTGCCTTGGTATTTACCACAGATGCCTCTGCACAAAAATTTGGCGGATTGGACAAGAGCCCAATGGATGTGGCTACCTACCCTTCCAGTTATAAAGTATCCGATAAAGCTGTTCGAGTAACATATAGCCGTCCACAACTTAAAGGTCGTTCTGTCTCTGAACTTGCTCCTGCTGGTGAAGTATGGAGAACCGGTGCTAACGAAGCCGTTGAGATTACATTCTATAAAGATGCCAAGATTGGTGGAACAGACATAAAAGCAGGCACTTATTCTTTGTTCACTATTCCCGGGGAAAGTGAATGGACCGTTATTTTTAACAATAACCTCAACCAATGGGGAGCCTACTCATATAGCAAGAAGGCAGATGTTGCCCGTGTCAAGGCTTCGGCCAGTACCGATTCAGAGTCTTTGGATGCTTTTTCAATAGCTTTTAAAGAGGTTGATGGTGGTACACATTTGGTAATGGGCTGGGGAACCACAAGGGTCTCACTTCCAATTATGATGTAATATTATACTATTTTAATCCCATTTTTCAGGGAAAAGAAAACCGAAGCAAAACACTTCGGTTTTTTTTTACCCATTCCCCATTAGTTTATGGAAAGCGGTATTTAACATCTACTTTACCCTTACCCCTCCAACAAAAGTTTGCTCAACCTTTATCTTTGGAACCTCTTCAATGGCCACTTCCATTAGGTCAGCACTTAAAACTGCGAAGTCTGCAAATTTCCCAACCTCAATACTACCCTTTTCATCTTCCTCAAAATTAGAATGCGCGGCCCATATGGTCATTCCTTTCAATGTTTCTTCCCTGGAAAGAGCTTCATTCATTTGATATCCACCTTCTGGATAATTATCCAAATCCTTTCTTGCAACAGCTGCATAAAAAGTTAAAAACGGACTGACCTGTTCTACCGGAAAATCAGTTCCTAATGCTACCGTACCTGCTTTATCCAACAATGTCTTGAAAGCATAGGCCCCTTTTACCCTTTCTTCTCCCAACCTATCACCTGCCCAGTACATATCACTAGTAGCATGTGTGGGTTGTATAGATGGAATTATGCCTTCTTTGAAATAATCAAAATCATCTAACGATATTATCTGGGCGTGTTCCACTTTCCAACGCCTATCCTTTGCACCATTCAGTACCTTCTGATAGGTCTTTAATACAAATACATTTGCTGAATCACCAATAGCATGCGTATTCATTTGGTACTCGGTTTGGGCTATCTCTTCAGCTATGGATTCGATTACCTCTAGAGGTGTGGTCATTGCTCCAAAATGTCCGGGCATATCAGAATACGGTTTTTTTAAGGCAGCACCTCTTGAGCCCAATGCTCCATCGCCATACACTTTTACGGAACGAACGTTCAATCTATCTGTTTTATAGGGCTTTCGAGCCAAATAATAATCCATATTCTCTTTTGAAGCACTGATCATGGCATATACCCGAATCGACAATTCCCCAGCCTGTTGCAAACTGTCTATCAGTTCTATGGTGGAACGATCAAGGCCTGCATCATTCACTGTCGTGAGTCCATAGCTCAAACAAATCTGTTCTGCATTTTTTAAAGCCTGTATTTGTTCTGCTCTGTCTGAAGCCGGCATTATCTCCCCTATCATACCCATAGGGCCATCTACCAGGACCCCTGTTATTTTCCCGTTTTTCCTTATGATTTCTCCACCTGTTGCCTTGGTATCTTCATCAATACCTGCCATATCCAAAGCCTTTTGGTTCACTAAAAGCGCATGGCCATCAACACGACGAAGGGCTACCGGAGTATCAGGGAATAGTGCATCAAGTTCTTTTTTGGTGGGAAATTCTTTTACATCCCAGTCGTTTTGATCCCAACCGCGGCCTAGGATAAACTCCTTAGGATTTTCCTCTTGAAAGCTCTTTACTTTTTGCAATATCTCATCGTAACTTCCAGTCCCAATAAGGTCAACCACTTGCTGGTTTTGTCCCAATCCATAAAAATGACAATGGGCGTCTATGAGCCCAGGAGTTATCGTACGGCCTTTCAGATCGACTATTTGATTGGAAATATATCTTTCCTGTATTTCTTTCGAAACACCAATGGCCACAAATTTACCGTCCTTTATGGCAAATGCCTCAGCTCTGGAAAAATCATTATCCACAGTGTACACATTTGCATTTATCACCAACAAATCAGCATTTTCCCTTGGTCCTTCACAACCCATCAAAACCAAAACGAGCATTATTAGACTATTTTTCATTCTTATTAATTTTTAATTATTTGTCATAATACCACGACCAATCCTTCCAAAATTATGGGTTTACCCTCACATGAAGTGCTTAAAAAAACTATAATTCCTCACTTAATATGGCTATCATCGTTTTAATGCCTTCCCTATAATTTCCCAGACGCAAGTTTTCATTAGGGCTGTGTTGATTATTGTCTCGATTTACTGTGGGTACCGTAACAGCAGGAATATTCAATGTGGTCACAAAGGGTGAAATCGGAATAGAACCACCACTCATACGAATCAGGATGGGGTCTTCACCAAAAGCTTTTTCCATGGCCCTTTGCAGCCAAACACCGACCTCTGAATCGAAATCAGTTCTAAAGGATTGATACGATATTTCGTAGGTAAAAGTTGCAACCTTTTCATGGGACATACGCTCCTCTTTGGTAGGAACCTGATCGGTAACAAAATAGCCTTGGTCGCTAATATAATTCTTAACTAGGCCTATCAATCTTTCTGGATTGGATTCCAACACCAACCGCACATCAATTTCTGCCCTGGCCCAACCTGGAATAATGGTACGTACTTTTTCATCAATCCAACCAGATTGCATGCCACGGATGTTCAATGAAGGGTATTGAATGGCTTCCTGATAATTACTACCCACCTTATCTACACTTCCCAGTTGCAATCGGGAACGGATTTCCTTTTCGTCATCGGGAACAGCATTAAGTATTTCCCGAGTTTTTGCGTCAATCTGAATTCCATCATAGAACCCGGATAAAGTGACCTTGCCATTATCATCTTTCATTCCGGCAAGTAGCTTGGACAAACGAAAGGCCGGATTTGGTGCATAATTACCAAAATGACCACTATGTTGCGGCACAACCGGTCCGTATGTGGTCAAGGTTATGGTTGCAATACCCCTAGCCCCAAAGGTCAATGTAGGCTTGTTGGTAATGTG
>JAGLKG010000421.1 GCA_023141835.1 Maribacter sp.
ACCTCTTTTTCAACATCGATTACCCTGCTCCCTGCTGCATAACCATCGCTAGATAAACTTATGTCCAACAACAGTAGAATGGAAAGGTCTTTCTCTTTTTTTCTTTTGGAGAGGTAAATTTTTTCAGAAGGAGTATGTCCCGAATGAACGTCTACAAACAAATCTGTTATCGCGTCGATATCAAACTCTTCCCCTTGCGTCTGCCTTCGCTGTTGCTGGTATTTGTTGTTCACGGTTGTCAACATTTTGCGCAGGCCAACAAGCGTGGAATTATTCTTTGATATAGTTTTCTTATAATAAGCAACATCAGAATCTATTTTTGTCTTGGGATATACCTTGCAGAAATCTTCCTTATAAGACCTTGTTGAATAGTCCCATTCATCATACGTCAGGTGATAGCCCGAAACATCATTTTCGGCACTTTCAGATACCGTAGTATTTTCAATAAAATCTGCTTGATATACAGAATGTGCCGTATCATCAACGCGAACTGTGTATTTCATGTTCAGCTCTTCAAGGGCGTTGGAGTGTTCGTCCAATTCGTCGTCCCCGTCCATATCCCGAAAGTTGCCGCTAAATTCCTCGGCCGTCTCGACTTTCTCAAATTGATGTTGAAGCACCGCATCCTCCAGCTGTTTTTGATCCACCTGAACTGAAATTATCTCTTCTACTGCGTTGGATTTGATAATTGTTTTCGGCCCTTCCTCATCTGCCTTTTTTACCTGATCCGTAAAATTCTGCAATTGTTTTCCTGGGTCATCTTTTGCCGAGTTTCGCATCCACTTCCCATAGATGAACGAATAATCGGAAGGTGCTTTTTCATCAGAAATACCATCGTAGAATACTTTGAATTTTTCATGGTACTCTTTCGTAATGGGAAACTGTTCAAAAAGAGAGGTCAAGACTGTTTTTGAAGTCTCCAAGGCCATTTTTCGTGATTCCACTACATCATTCTCCTCCTCATTTTTCCAATTTAGGTCTAGGTTCTTTTGGACCGATACATACAAAATACGAAAGAGATAGAAAGCTATATTTTCATCGGTGGATTGGAAATCAGAGAACTTTGTTGGAAGGAAAAAATTGTTGTTTCGATAACCTCCTTCCCTTTCGGCATCGTAAATTTCTATAGATTCCCCTGTTATCGCCCTTGCAAATATGGTCAGGCGTTGTTTAATATCTACCAGTTTAACAGCATGGACGAGCTGCTCTTGTTTTTCTTTTTTACGCCTTTTAAAATAATAAGCGAACTTGGTAAAAAGATATTCATCGGGCTCAAACATGGTTTAGTATTGAGTAGGAAGTATTAAGTATGGAGTACTTTCAACAAGAAACAAGTACCTTTTATTTTTTAGAAAAAATATTTTTATCATTCTCTTTATCTTAATACTCATTACTTTCTAAATCATCAAGTCACATAAATCTTTAAGTGCCTCGACAACTTCGATATCATCTGTCAAAGGCTCTACAACGGCCACACCTACCGATAATCGTTTGGGGAGACCGCTGTGTATTAATTTTGCGGCATCGACCAATAAACGTGTTGAAACGGTCTCAGTTAGGCCCAATTCGGTCAAATTCCTGATCTTGGTGGCGATATTTACCAATTTTTTTGCAGTTGCCTCATCAATCGCTGTTTCAGAAACTAATATTTCCGATTCAATTTTAGCTTCAGGATATGCAAAGGAAACCGCAACAAATCGTTGTCTTGTTGAGGGCTTCAATTCCTTGAAACCACGTTGATATCCCGGGTTGAAAGATGCAACCAACATAAAATTCTTATGGGCCTTTACAGTTTCTCCTAATTTATCAATGAACAATTCTCGTCTATGATCTGTCAAAGAGTGTATGGCCACAATTACGTCTGGTCTCGCCTCGGCAATTTCATCCAAATAAATTATGGCACCTTCCTTCACAGCCATGGTCAGAGGTCCATCCATCCAAACTGTTTCTGCACCTTTGATAATATATCGACCAATTAAATCGGTTGAGGAGGTCTCTTCATGACAGGAAATAGTAATCAGTTTCTTATCAAGCTGATGCGCCATATATTCAATAAACCTTGATTTCCCGGTACCGGTAGGTCCTTTGAGCAGAAAAGGTATTTTGCTTTGGTAGGCATGCTCAAATACCTCAACTTCCTTACCTATGGTATGGTAATAAGGAGCTTGTTCCACTTGATTATTGATTTTTTCCAGGAGCATACGAAAATAATTTAGGTTTAAATGTAACCATTACCCATGCCCAACTATTATTTGCATCTTTATCACCACCCTTTAGGACTTCCATGGTATCTGTTGCGAACATTTTTGAGTATCCGGCGTTTAAGGTAATGGCATTGTCCAATTTATATCCTATCATGATATCGACCTCAGTTCCAAGATTATTATCCATCTTAGTGGCACCGTTATATACATCAGCCGCCGCTGAAAAGAAATGAGGAATTAGTTTTGCTGAAAATCTATCCTTACTATAGGCAAGGGTAGCATTTATGTCTGTAAGTCCTACAGAGCCTCCGTGGTTGCCCACATAGAAGTAATCCATCCATCCGTTAAACTTATGATTAGTTCCAAACAATGGGGCAAAAGATTTAATTTCGGTATTGGTATCATTCATATCTTTTCCTGAAAGATATTCCAGGCCACCCGCAATCGAAACATAATCGCTTATTTTATAAGAAACATTTCCGGAAAAATAGGAAGCACTTACATCATTATCCAAGGTTTTACCCGTTTGTATATAGGCTGCGGCATCCGCACCCAATTTACCAGATTTATAGGTTAATCTTGGGCCCAAGGTCAACGCATAATCCACTGTTTGCTCACCGGATCCATCCAAATATTCCACTCCAGTATTCAAGGCTAAAACACTTAGTCCGAATTTATCAAAATCACCATGGTACCAGGCATACTGAAACGCCTTGTATCCGGCAGCGTTACTGTATAGGGCATCAACCCCCTGCTGCGTATCGGCGCTAAGGGCCAAACCAACATCTAACCTATTGTTTTGGTCAGGTACGAACTTAAAAAGAAAGGCATCATGGCTTCTGGCCTGTTGCGCCCAACCTACACTACCGAATATTCTTTG
>JAGLKG010000422.1 GCA_023141835.1 Maribacter sp.
GTATTTCAACCGACAGAAACAAAATAGGAATATTGACCGATAAAATAACCACAAAGGAAATAGGAACCCATTTAAAATTGAAACTTAAAAAGAATTTCAATAGCCGTTTTCAATGGAACTTAGGTGCTGAGTACCTCAAGACCAATTACGATGATACCTTCATTGCTGAAGATGGATCCGAGTTTAAAAATGATTTTAATGATGACCTTTCCGCAGCATTTTCCGAAGCCGACATATTTTTCAGTAATCGTTTTGCCATGAAACTGGGAGTGCGCGCCGAGTATTCAAAAGCATTGGAAAGTTTTTCATTGTCCCCTCGGGTGTCCTTGGCCTTAAAGAGCGGTGAAAATGGGCAATTTTCAATGGCTTATGGTGATTTCTATCAAAATCCTTTGACCGACTATCTGAAATATGATGCCCATTTGGAATTTGAAAAAACAGCACACTATATTTTAAATTACCAATACAGTGGGGATGGCAAGACATTTAGGGCCGAAGCCTATTACAAGGATTATGACAAGTTGGTTACATATGATACTGATAGGCCCATATTCAATTCCAATTATAACAATATTGGCAGTGGTTATGCCTCGGGATTGGATGTTTTTTGGAGGGACAATAGAAACATTAAAAACCTTGATTATTGGATTTCCTATTCGTATTTGGACACCAAGAGGGATTACCTGAATTTTAGAGAAAAAGCAACGCCCAATTTTGCACCAAAGCATAGCTTTTCGTTGGTGACCAAATATTTCATCACTGATTTGCGTTCCCAAGTAGGGATGTCCTATTCCTACGGCTCCGGAAGACCTTACGATAATCCCAACACCTCTGGTTTTCTGTCTGAAAAAACTAAGAGTTACAATAACCTCAGTATCAATTGGGCCTATTTGATTTCACAGCAAAAGATATTGTATTTCTCGGTAAGCAATGTTTTGGGCATTAATAATGTCAATGGATATCAATATGCAGACACGCCTAATACCAGTGGGATTTTTGATAGAAGAGCAATTTTACCTTCCGCTGACACCTTCTTATTTGTTGGTTTCTTCTGGACCATTAGCAATGATAAAAGTAGCAACCAGTTGGATAATTTATAATGTCACGAATGATTCCAATTGCCCGAATCTTCACTTTCTTTTGGAGAAAGTCCAATAATATCACCAATGGTATTTGCACCTAAGCCTAGAACACTTCTATTAACATAATTGAAATAACTTGTTACTTGATTTATTTCCAATATCTCACCATCGGTAAACCCTAATTGTTGTAAGTTTTTAAAATCATCTTCATCGACCTCTTTGGGAGCAACGGTTAGTTTTTTTGCATAAAAAATTCCTGCCCCATATTTTAGGTCGAAAAACGCATTAAAATTGTCGTTTTTTAGTGCCTCAAAAAAACGCTGTGTCTTTTCTTTGCTTAGAAGCCTTTTTAAACCTTCCGAATGATGCTCAACGCAATAAGAGCAAGAATTTAAATAACTCACATAAATACCTAGAGCTTCCAAGTACCATTTGGGCAAGGTATTTCCGGAATGGTGTAGTACGCTTTTGTACAAGGTCATATGGCCGACCAATGTATGTGGGCGCAAGCTATGTATCAGTAATACGTTATCGATATTATTGTTGGGACCTTTTACCCTGTTGTAAATGCTTTTTAGTTTAGAACCTGCCTTGTCATAGGCAATGGTCTTGATCCAACTCATACTCTATTTCTTAGAAATTAACACAAAGAAATATAGTGCTTTAAATTAAGCCATTTAAGAATTTAAATACTATTTCTGCATTTTGAAGTAATAATCTGCGGAGTGTTTGCCGGAGCCATAAAACAGAAAGAAAATACAGACCAATAGTGTTAATGATGCCAGAACAAGATTATTCATGTGCATCTCCCCTAAAAAATTAACAACAACGGCACCCAATAGAATGGGTAATTGTGCGATCATTGCCCATCTTGTTAATAAACCGATTATAATTAAAAAGCCTCCAACAAAATGTGCAGGTACAATATAATGCACGATTATCATCCCTCCAGGCAACCCTTGAAATGGTTTTATAACCTCGGCCATGAATTTTGGATCGGACATGAAATCGATACCTTTTATGAAAAGAAAAACCCCTAGGGCCATTCGCAACAGATCAAGAGGGTAATATGTATGCTTATTTGCCCATTTGTTCAAGGATTTAACAGTTGCCATGATGAAAATGTTTTACATTATCTTATAAGTTACTCATTTTTAGTATAATAAAAAAATGAATGTAGGCGTAGGGATTTGGCTATAACCAACGTCTCTAAAATGAAGGGGATGGTCTTACTAGTTACAGAGACATTGAAAAAGCTCTAAGCCTATGCGCTTTCCTCGTTATCTTGGACAATAAGACAAAGTGCCGCAGCAATAAACATGGACACACCTCCGATAATCAATGCGTAAATAGAATCATTTTCAAAAAATAACTTTAATAAAAAACCAAGAATGCCGGCTGCAACAATTTGTGGGATAACAATGAAAAAGTTGAATACACCCATATAATATCCCATTTTATGAGCAGGTAAGACACTTGAGAGCATGGCGTATGGCATGGAAAGAATACTGGCCCATGCAATGCCAACCCCGATCATTGAGATCAAAAGCATATTTGGATCTGTAATAAAAAAGATTGAAATCAACCCAATACCTCCCAATACCAATGCCAATAAGTGGGTTATTCGTCTGCTTGTTTTTTTGGCAACTACGGGTAATAAAAATGCAACAATAGCCGCTATACCATTATATGTGGCAAAGCAGATACCGACCCAATCAGCACCTTCGTTGTACAAGGTTGAGGTGGAATCAGAAGTGCCATAAACATGGCTTGTTACCGCTGAAGTAGTATATATCCACATTGCAAAAAGAGCAAACCATGAAAAGAATTGCACATATGATAATTGAACCATGGTTTTGGGCATTTTGAAAATGCCCGTAAAAGATTCTATCAAGCCCGTAAACACACCTCTAGATGCATTTTCCTCTTTAAGCTTTACGATATCCTCTGGAGGGTATTCCTCCGTTTTAAGGACCGTCCACATCACTGCGCAGAAATAGGCAATACCTCCTAAATAGAAGGACCATTTAACCGTATCGGGTATCACACCTTCTTCTGCAATGTTACTAATTCCAAACCAATTGGTGAAAATAAAGGGTAGAGCGGAGGCAATAACAGCACCGACCCCAATAAAAAAGGTTTGCATAGCAAAACCAAGGGTACGCTGTTCATTGGGTAACATGTCTCCTACCAATGCCCTAAAAGGTTCCATACTAATGTTAATGGAAGCGTCCATAACCCATAGCATAATTACGGACATCCACAGTGCGGTCGAATTAGGCATTACAAACAAAGCTATAGTGGCCAATATGGCCCCAATGGCAAAGAAAGGCCTTCTACGACCCCATTTTTTATGCCAGGTACAATCGCTATAATAACCGATGATAGGTTGCACCAAAAGACCTGTAACTGGAGCGGCCAACCATAAAATGGACAAGTCATCTATAGCAGCACCTAGGGTCGTGAAGATTCTACTCACATTTGCATTTTGTAGGGCAAAACCAAATTGTATGCCCAAAAATCCGAAACTCATATTCCAGATTTGCCAAAATGATAATTGGGGTTTTTTAGAACTAATGGAAACTTGGGACATGTGGTTGTTTTTTAAGGTTGGTCAATTATTGTAAACCTTATAAAAATAGTCTTTTTTTTGAATGGGAATTAAAGAATTACCCCTTGATTTATAGGTTGATGTTAAATAGAATTTCTATCTTTTTTTAGAGCTTTGATGCCCAGTAGGGTAAGACTGATCAACAAAACCACAAAATACAGTGTGGTTGCAGAACTTTTAATAAGACTGAAACTATTGGTCAATGAGACAATAGTACTTGACACATCTGGATAATTGTTAAGTAGGGAGATTATTCCAAAATTTTCCAAATAGTC
>JAGLKG010000423.1 GCA_023141835.1 Maribacter sp.
AATTCCCCGCTTGCCGATGTACAGGCAGACATTTGCAATTTACCTTTTAATGATAATTCCTTTGATGTAATTCTTTGCAACCATGTGTTAGAACATATTCCAGAAGATGCCAAGGCCATGCAAGAATTGTATCGAATACTTAAGCCGAATGGCTGGGGGGTTTTTCAAATTCCACAGGATTTGGATAGAGAGCATACTTTTGAAGACAACACCATTACGGATAAAAAGGAGCGTGCCAAAATCTTTGGCCAATACGATCATGTTCGTATTTATGGACGTGATTATTTCGACAAACTTAGGAATATAGGCTTCGAAGTCGATGAAGTAGACTTTACAGCCAGCCTGTCATTGAAGGAAATTGATACATACCGACTCGCCAAAGGAGAAATTATTCCTTTTGTTAGGAAATGATCATTCCAAGATTGTTTTTTTAAAACCTTCAGTCATAAACTCCCTTGCCTCCCCATTGGCATCCAAATAAATAATGTAGGCTTCGAGTTCTGTTTGTTGGGACAAAAGTTCTTTGGTCAGGTTCAGATCCATGGCCATAAATGCTGTCGCATAGGCATCGGCTTTTGCACAGGAATTAGCTAATACAGTTGCTCCCAGCGTATTTCCGTTTTTGGTATACCCTGTAATAGGGTCAATGGTATGAACGTATTTTTTTCCGGTAAGGGAGTCTATTCGAAACTTTCGATAGTTGCCCGAGGAGGCCAGTGCCTGATCCTTCAATTCTATTAATATCTTTAATCGTCTACCCTTTTCTATTTGGGGATCGTCGATTCCCACAACCCATGGTTTCCTTTTTATTTGGTTAATGCCCTTGGAAACCAGCTCACCCCCTACTTCGAGTAGGTAATCCTCGATTCCTTTTTCATCCATCATTTTGGCCAAACGATCTATGGCATATCCTTTCGCAATAGCATTAAAATCAAAATAAATATTGGGATTTGCTTTTACGACCTGCTGTTTTTCGTTGATCTTGACCTTGTTAAAACCTACTAGATTCAAAAGGCTATCAACCCTAGTGCTATCCATTGCAATCATTTTTCCTGGGCCAAACCCCCAAGCATTTACCAAACTCCCTACGGTTGGATCAAAATAACCCTTGGTGTCTGTATAAACTTCCCTTGAAAGTCTAAAAACCTCTTGAAACATATGATCCACCTTAATTTGGGTATCTCCCTGATTGATTCTTGAAATATCCGAACTTGGTATATAGGTTGATAATGATTGATTGACGACTTTAATAACAGAATCTATTTCATGCTGAAAATCCAATTCCTCTGGCGCTAGGTAGATTAGACTATAGGAGGTGCCAAATGCACCTCCATAATTTGAATTTTCCACATACTCATCTGGACTTAATTTACAGGAAGCCAGAAAAACTACCACAAGCATGAATACTATTTTATTCATCTTTGATCTCGATAAGTCCATCATAATCCACTATATATTCTTCATTTAAAAAAACGGGTAGACTTTGGTCCACGGCATTGTATAGACCTACACCTGCGTAATACATTCTCCCCTTTTGTTTTTGAGCATGATTCTTCATTTTGGTCATAAAACCAAAATCGTACGTTTTAGGGTCTTTAGGAAAAACCACATTCCTCACTACAATAAAATGGAGTTTCTTATCTTTTAAACAGACAAATTGTGGGTTCTTCTTAGGCTTGCTATTAACCCCCATGAACTCATATCCTTCTGCCTGTAATTGTTTCCCAACAATGTTCATGGCAAGATTATGTAACTCTTGTTCCGTCAATGCTCTCATTTCATAAGCCAGAAAGACCTGTCAGGTTTTAAAACCTGACAGGTCTAGATTAATAAGTCTTATAGGTTATCCCCCGAAATCATCAAAACGAATGTGTTCATCCGGGATGCCGAAATCCTCTCCCATTTTCTGAACTGCTTTGTTCATTAATGGCGGGCCACAGAAATATAGTTCAATATCCTCAGGTGAGTCGTGCTTGCTTAGATAATTATCTATTACACAATTGTGTATAAACCCTACAAAACCATCGCCTGGGGCATCTATATCCTCTTTGACTTTCCAATTATCCTCTTCCATTGGCTCTGAGAGTGCCAAATAGAATTTGAAATTATCAAATTCTTTTTCCAATCGATAAAAATGGTCCAAATAGAACAATTCTCTTTTAGAACGACCACCGTACCAATAAGTAACCTTACGGTTGGTTTTCAATGTTTTGAAAAGGTGGTATAGGTGTGACCTCATAGGTGCCATTCCGGCACCACCACCAACATACAGCATTTCTGACTCTGACTCATTGATAAAGAATTCACCGTAAGGTCCTGAAATAACAACTTTGTCACCAGGTTTTTGAGCGAATATGTATGAAGAGGCTACTCCTGGGTTGACCTCCATCCAGCCGTTTATAGACCTATCCCAAGGCGGAGTGGCAATACGTACATTTAACATAACCTCTCTTCCCTCAGCTGGGAAAGAAGCCATAGAATATGCTCTTTCAACTGTTTCAGGGTTTTTCATGGTCAAAGGCCAAAGGTTAAACTTGTCCCATTCAGCTTGGAATTTATCTGGAGTCTCGTGCTCTTCCGGGTGAGCGGTAATATCAATATCGGCATATTTAATCTCACAAGGCGGAATCTCAATCTGAATATATCCTCCAGCCTTATACCCCATGTCCTCCGGGATTTCAATAACGAATTCCTTAATAAATGAAGCTACATTGTAATTACGAACAACAGTCCCTTCCCATTTTTTTATACCAAAGACTTCCTCAGGAATAGTAATATCCATGTCCTGTTTCACTTTAACCTGGCAGGCCAACCGTGCCCCTTCGTTCAATTCTCTCTTAGAGAAATGTGGTGTTTCAGTGGGCAGAGCTTCCCCCCCGCCTGAAAGCACATGGCACTCACACTGAATACAGGTACCCCCCCCACCACAGGCAGAAGGAAGAAAAATCTTTTGGTTACCTAGTGTGGAAAGTAAAGACCCCCCTGAACCTACTTCAAGCTTTTTTTCTCCGTTAATGGTAATGGTTACGGGGCCTGAAGGAGAAAGTTTTTCCTTTGTAAATAACAAAAGGGCAACCAAAATCAATAAAAGAATCAGGAACGATATTACCGTAATCAAAATTGTTCCTCCTGTACTTGTAGCTAAAATCATTTTTACTTGTTTATAGCGTCATTATATGAGACTTCTTTTTCGTCAATCTCTTTTTTAATTTCCCCATCCTGTTCTACAGGCTGGTTTTTCTCTATCTTTTCTGCAGTGGTCTTCTCAACTGCAGGTGCTGCTTCCTCACCGCCACCTGTCAACATTCCTCCAAAACTTTGAAAGCCTATACCCATTAGGCCAGTAATGATAAAGGTTATCCCAAGTCCTCTTAAAGGTGCCGGAACGTTCGAATATCTTATTTTTTCTCGGATTGCCGCAATGGCCAAAATGGCCAAAAACCATCCTATTCCCGAACTGACCCCATAATTGAATGCAAGTCCAAGGGATGCAATCTCCCTTGATTGCATAAATAAAGAACCACCCAAAATTGCACAGTTCACTGCAATCAATGGTAAAAATATCCCTAAGGAATTATATAACGCTGGAGAAAATTTTTCAACGACTATCTCTACTAATTGTACCATTGTTGCTATGGTAGCGATAAACAGAATGAAGGATAAAAAACTGAGGTTATAATCAGCGTATTCCGGTCCTAACCATGCCAAAGCACCATCACGAAGCAAATACTGATCCAACAGCCAATTTAAAGGTACGGTCACAGCTAATACAAAAATAACCGCAGCACCCAAACCTACAGCTGTTGCTACCTTTTTTGATACAGCTAAATAGGAACACATCCCCAAGAAAACCGCGAATACCATATTGTCTATAAATATGGACCTAAAAAATAATTCAATATGCTCTAACATGATATTTTTTTTAAATAACTATTAGTTGTCTTCTATTAATGCCCTATTCCCTGAACGCTGTATCCAGATAATAATCCCAACAACTATCAATGCGGCCGGCGGTATAATCATGAATCCATTGTTTTCATATCCAGTTGCATATAAACCGGTCTTGGTAATTGGATTCCCTAAAACTGGAAAACCAAATAATGTTCCTGAACCTAAAAGCTCTCTAAAGAACCCTACAATTATCAAAATGATACCGTAACCCAAAGAATTCCCTATTCCGTCTAAAAATGATTTCCAAGGTCCATTGGCCAAGGCAAATGCCTCAAAACGACCCATAATAATGCAGTTTGTTATAATAAGACCTACGAAAACCGAAAGCGTTTTACTTAATTCATAAGCATAGGCTTTAAGCACCTGATCCACAATAATCACCAAAGCGGCAACAACAATGAGCTGAACGATAATCCTAATTTTAGATGGAATAATATTTCGCATCAACGAAATAACCACGTTACCCATTGCCAATACAAAAAGTACTGAAATGGCCATAACCACTGACGCCTTTAACTCAGCCGTAATTGCCAATGCCGAACATATACCCAAAACCTGAATGGTAATAGGGTTATTGTCCGCCAAGGGGTCAAGAATTAAGTTTGCATCTTTTTTTGAAAGTAGTGCCATATTATTTAACTCTAATCGTTTCTAAATAGTCTTTGTACAAATTCACACTTTCCCGAATCATATCGGAAACCCCATTACCCGTAATGGTTGCTCCAGCAAGCGCGTCAACTTCGTTATCATCCTTTATTTTGTTCAAAGGATCGTTATTACCTTTAGCAACTGCGATTCCCAAATATTGAGCTCCTGCCAAGATAGACTCCCCAGCAAAATCATCCATGAAGTAGCGTTGTTTAATATTAGCTCCTAGCCCTGGTGTTTCTCCCGCATGGTCAAAATATACGCCTTGAACCACCATTTGTTCATTAAGGGCCACAAAACCCCATATCGCATCCCAAAGACCTTTGCCTCTCATAGGGATGATATAAAACTTACTTCCATCCTTATTGCCTATGAATAAAGGTAATTTCCTTACATCACCATTTTTAGCAGCAGTAGCTTGCCTTTTAAGGTCAATCAAATATGCTTGATCATCTTTGGTGATCTTGTCACCTTCAATAATCAATTGCTCCTTAATGTATTTGGTAAATTCGCCAGCAACCTTGTCCGTTGGAATAAAACTAACACTTCCTTCCCCTTCATTCTCATTTACACCCATTGCATAAAGAATGTTCTGCTGCTTTTCCAATCTTTTGTTCTCTTCGATCTTATCACTCAAAGAAGAAGCTAAAAAGGCCAAAACCGTTCCAACAATAACCACCATTACGGCTGCAAAGATTACTGTATAACTATTCTTGTCTGTATTAACTGCCATGATTAAACTGTTTCTGCTTTTAATTCTGCTGCTTTGCTATCTGAGTCCTTTGGTAAGATGGTTGCATTCTTAAACCGTTTCAATCTCCTATTCACATTACCCTTAATCACATAATGATCTATGGTAGGCGCAAATACATTCATTAATAAGATTGCCAAGAACACCCCTTCTGGGTAAGCCGGATTGAATACACGAATCATAACCGATAAAAATCCAATAAAAAATCCGTATATCCATTTGCCTCTATTCGTCTGGGCCCCAGTTACGGGGTCAGTAGCCATATAAACGATTCCGAAGGCCAAGCCACCGACAAGTAAATGCTGCCAATATTCAAAACTCATTAAACCATAAAACTTGCTGGTTTCCGCAATTATTCCAGCATCAACTACCATGTTGAAAACAAAGCCCATTACCAAAGATCCAATAATAGCACTAAGCATTATCCGCCAGCTTGCAATCTTACTGAACACAAGGAACAATCCTCCCAAAAGAATCAGGAATGCCGAGGTTTCACCAACGGA
>JAGLKG010000424.1 GCA_023141835.1 Maribacter sp.
ATTTTAGGAAATTCTCATCATCAAATTCATTTATGGCTCCCTCCTGACTTGTATGTGTTTTCTCCCAGGCATCATACTCCTGCAAGAGGTAATGAATATTCTCGTAGAAGACCATATCAAAATCAAAGTCGTTTAATTGATACCCCTTAAGGAAGTAAGAGGTATTGGATGAGTCATCATGCAACTCCAATGTATTGCCATTTACGGCGTAAACATCCAAAAGCCACAGTCCATCAACATCATGGTCAATTTCAACTGCATCTGGCAATGCATCAAAGTACCCAACATCTATACCGTAACCATTTCCGGTCTTACCTATTCCCACAATATTATTATTGGCGTACACCTTGCCATTATCAAAGGAAATTGTGAAAGCGCGTTGTAGAAAAGGTACTTCCCCATTGCCACTTGTGGCATTTATATCTATGTACCATAGGTCGTATGATTGTAAGACCTGTGCAGTATTGAAACTGGACTCCTCGATAAATTCATCGTCCAAAATCACTTCTGTATAACAGGATGTCATCAATGTTCCCACCATTGTAAACCCTAGGAGTAGTTTTATTGCTTTCATAATTCAGGTATTAAAGTTCTTTTTACACAAAACAAGCACCGTGCCATTATTTCTATTTATCTGATTATCAAGGGTCGATCTGTTGTTCAATTTTTATTTACATTTGAGGCGACTAAATTTCTCGGATGAACAAAGATTTACGATTTGCAGTTTTGGGTGGAGGTAGTTGGGCAACCGCTATCGTTAAAATGCTGACGGAAAACCTAGAAAAGGTAACATGGTATATGCGCAATGTTGATGCTGTTGAACATATTAAGGAACAAGGACACAATCCCAATTATTTAAGCTCCGTAGAGTTTCATGTTGAGCAATTGAATGTAACCACAGATCTTGATTATGCTGTAGATACTAATGATGTTCTCATTTTTGCCATTCCATCTGCTTTTCTAGATACAGAGCTTAAAAAATTGACTGTTTCCATAAAGGATAAGATAGTTTTCTCAGCCATTAAGGGAATTGTTCCTGAAACGGGTCTAATCGTTGGAGAGCACTTTCATGAAAAATATAAAATCCCTTTTGAAAGTATTGGTGTTATTACCGGTCCTTGTCACGCCGAAGAAGTTGCTTTAGAACGTTTATCCTACTTGACTATCGCCTGTGCCGACAAGGGAAAAGCAGAACTTTTGGCCAACAATCTAAAGAGCGATTATATCAAAACCAAGATTTCCGATGATATCATAGGAACTGAATATGCGGCCATGCTAAAGAACATATACGCCATAGCAGCTGGTATTTACCATGGTTTGGGGTATGGCGATAATTTTCAAAGTGTATTGATGAGCAATAGCATTCGTGAGATGAAACGCTACATAAAGCGCGTTCATAAAATGAAACGGAACATCAATAACTCTGCTTATTTAGGAGATTTATTGGTAACTGGATATTCGACTTTTAGTCGAAACCGCATGTTCGGTAATATGATCGGAAAGGGGTATAGGGTAAAAAGTGCACAGATGGAGATGAGCATGGTTGCCGAAGGGTACTATGCCACCAAAAGTGCCTACGACCTCAAGGCTACTTTTAAAAATAAGGTGCAGACCCCAATTATCGATGCGGTGTACGACGTGCTGTATTCTGGAAAAAATGCCAAAAGCACCTTTGCCGCCTTGACCCATAAAATAGATTAATCCCTATCCATAGAAAAATGCGAATGCCGTTTGATCTGTGATTGCAACTCTTCTTTCCAAATAAGAATTTGTTCATCATCTACACCAAACACCCTTTTGAATTCTTCTAACACAGGCTCCATAAGGCTTTGAACACTATCGATATCGAAGTACAATCGCCCTGTTCTTCGAATAAAGAAATCCATAGGATTTAGAACCATTTCATAATCAATGCCAAATTGCAGTTCGGCCAATGCCATTCGAACCTCTTTGTCCCCTTCTTCGAGTTTTGAATAATTCTCTAAAATGGTTTCCGTTTGAATTCCATAATTGGTAACTAAAAACCAGGCATTGTACTGGGCAAAGCCATCTTCTTTTATACGCTCAAAAATTTCTTTAATGTATCTTTTTACATGCTTGGATTTTTTAAAGTCGCTTCCGCACAATGGAATTTGGATTGTTGTACTTTCTCCTATTTCAGTTTCAAAATCCTCCTCCATTTTTTTGGCAATACGGTTAACAACTCGCTCTGCCATTTTGCGATACCCAGTCAACTTTCCGCCAGCCATGCTTATAAGTCCAGAGTCCGAAGTGAAAATTTCATCTTTTCTTGAAAGCTCAGAAGCCGATTTTCCCTCTTCATGAATCAATGGGCGTAGCCCAGCCCAAGAGGAAATAATATCCTCCATTTCCAAATCAATTTTCGGAAACATATTATTTACCGCCGAAATAAGATATATGGCATCTGCTAAATCAACGGTTACGTTGTCCTTGTCTTTATCAAAATTGGTGTCCGTAGTTCCAACATAGGTGATTTTTCCTCGTGGAATGGCAAACATCATTCGCCCATCCGGAATATCAAAGTAAACGGATTGCCTTACAGGTAACTTCTCATGGGGAAATACCAAGTGTACGCCTTTGGTTAAATGAAGTCGCTTCCCCTTTTTGGAGTTGTTCACGCTTCGAAGTTCATCTACCCAAGGTCATGCAGCGTTGATAACGTACTTGGATTTTATACTAAAATTCTTATTTGAAACAGTATCCTTTACTTTGACCCCAACTACTTCTCCTTTTTTATAAATAAAATCATATACCTCGGCATAATTCAATGCTTTTGCCCCATATTGTAAACTTGTCTTTATGCTTTCTATGGTCAACCGGGCATCATCAGTACGATACTCTGCATAGTAGCCTGCACCTTTCAAAATCTTTTTGGGCAGTAAGGGCTCTAATTTCATAGCCTCTTTTTTCTCCAGCATTTTACGCTTGTCATCACCGGTTACTTGCGCCAAAATATCATACACTTTAAGTCCTATCGAGGTCAGCCATTTACCATACGAGCCGTTTTCAATCAAGGGAAGCAACATTTTTTCAGGCAATACAAGGTGTGGGGCCAACTTATGTACTATAGCGCGTTCTGAACCAACTTCCTTGACCAACCAAAAATCGAATTGCTTTAAATATCGAAGTCCTCCATGAATCAATTTTGTTGATTTACTACTTGTGCCGGAAGCAAAATCCCCCTTCTCGACCAATGCCACTTTTAACCCTCGAGATGCAGCATCCAAAGCTATTCCTCCCCCGGTAATGCCTCCTCCAATGACCACAAGATCATACGTTTCCTTGGCCATTTTTTGAATAGTGTCTGCTCTATCAAGATTTGAAAATCTGATGCTTTCTTTCATCTTTTGTTTTTTATTATTCCCAAACTAGGAGCATGCAAAAATCATAGATATTTCTTAAGGCATATACTATTTTACTTAAAACAACACCCTAACTTTAACTACTCTTCCCAACCTTTAGTACGGTCCACGGCTTTTTGCCATTTCCCATACAATCGGGTTCGTTTATCCGAATCAAATGTAGGCTTAAAAATACGGTCCATGGGTCTACTTTGATCGATATCTCCCTGCGTCCATAGCCCTACTTGGATCCCCGCCAAAAATGCCGCGCCCATTGCCGTTGATTCAATCACCTTTGGACGATGGACTTCGGTACCCAAAATATCTGCCTGAAATTGCATGAGGTAATTATTGGCACAAGCGCCACCATCTACCTTAAGACTCTGTAGTTTTACCCCAGAATCTTCCTCCATAGCATTAAGTATATCTTTTGTTTGGTACGCCAATGATTCTAAAGTAGCCTTGGCTAAATGGGCTTTCCCCGTATCCCGTGTCAATCCGAAAATGGCGCCACGGGCATACATATCCCAATAGGGGGCTCCCAAGCCCGCAAAGGCCGGAACAACATATACGGAGCTATCTCCTTCAACCGAATTGGCCAAAGCTTCTGTTTCCTTGGCATCTTTGATAAGTTCAAGTCCGTCTCGAAGCCATTGAATGGCCGCTCCTGCAATGAAGATACTTCCTTCAAAGGCATAATTGACTTTACCATCTAGACCGTAGGCAATCGTGGTCAGTAATCCATTATTAGAAAATTGTGCCTCTTCACCTGTGTTCATTAACATGAAACAACCTGTGCCATAGGTGTTTTTCGCGGTCCCTTTTTCGAAACAGCCCTGGCCAAAAAGTGCAGCTTGCTGATCGCCTGCTATACCAGCAATGGGAATGCTTATTCCATTCAGATTATAACTTC
This sequence comes from Maribacter sp., assembly GCA_023141835.1. Lineage (GTDB taxonomy): Bacteria > Bacteroidota > Bacteroidia > Flavobacteriales > Flavobacteriaceae > Maribacter_A. The sequence goes on from JAGLKG010000424.1 coordinate 4,276, forward strand.
CAAAATGATGGGCTGATGGTTTAACCTCTGGCAGCATACTTTTAGGAATTCCCAATTCTTGCAGTAATTTATCATCCCAAGACAACTTGGTAATATCAAAAATCATGGTTCGTGAGGCATTGGTGTAATCTGTACAATGGTTTTTGCCGTTTGTCATATTCCAAACCAACCATGTATCAACGGTTCCCATAAGTAAATCACCCTCTTCGGCTTTTTGTCTAGCTCCTTCAACGTTGTCCAAAATCCATTTCACCTTGGTTCCGGAAAAATAGGAGTCGATGACAAGACCTGTTGTCATTTTCACATGCTCAACCAGACCTTTCTTTTTTAGGTCTTCACAAATATCGGCAGTTCGCTTATCTTGCCAAACAATCGCATTATAAATAGGCTCTCCCGTATTCTTATCCCAAACCAAAGTGGTCTCACGTTGGTTGGTGATTCCTATAGCCTTAATATCCTGAATATTAATGTTTGCCTTTTCAACAAGTTGGTGCATCACACTAAGCTGTGACTCTAAAATTTCCTTGGGATCGTGTTCGACCCAACCTGAATTTGGGAAAATCTGTTGAAATTCTTTTTGCACCATATTCACAATGGCACCATCTTGATCTACCAATAAGGCTCTTGAGCTTGTGGTTCCTTGATCAAGGGAAATGATATACTGTTTTGACATATATATAGAGAGATAAGGAATTAAAGATAGCCTTTCCACTTTCTATTTCAAAACAATAGATTCTGGACACTAAAAACAATCCTTTGTCATTTCATTTAGACCAGTCAGGTTTTGAAAACCTGACTGGTCTCTTCCTGCTTTTCTACTTTTTCCTGAACTCGTATTCTCGCTCAACCAAACAAATTCGAACCTTGTACCACTGATACCAATCAGAAACTCCCTTTTGTTGGGCGAATAAATGATCAGTGTTGGCTTTCCAATTGGTAATGTCCTGCAAGCTCTCCCAATAACTTATTGTGACTCCTAGACTATCGTCCCTTGCGCTTTCAAAATCCAAAAAGCCTGGTTGTTGTCTTGCCAATTCTTCCATTAGTTCGGCCATTTTTGAATACCCATCGTCCTGTTCTGTTCGGGTATTTGTGAATATGACGGCGTAATAAGGTTTGGTATTGTTCATGGATTCTGCTTGAAGTAAAGTTTAAATGCAAAATGGATTCCTGCTTTCGCAGGAATGTCAAACTATACAATGTATTTCTTTTCCAAAAAATACTCCACTATGGCCTCTTTCATCAAGACCGATTGTTCGCCCGCTTTTAATGCTGGTAATTGTTCTTTCGTCGTGTAATGGGGCCAACCCTCTTCATCAAAAAATTCGAACTCATAATAACCATAGGGCTCCAACAACCTGCAGATGGCAATATGCATCAAGTTTAGCTTTTCATCCTTTTTATAGGTTTTATGGTATTGCCCTAATTCCTGAACACCCACCAGGTAGATTATGGCGTCCAATTCCAAGGCATCCCCATCAGCAAATTGGGCCGATAGCTTTTCTACCAATACATCCCAACGTTCTTTTAATTGTAGGTCTCTAGACATCCTTTGATTTTCAAATTCAAAGGTACAAATCAAAGTTCTATATTTGTTCCAAACAATTTGGTTATGGGCTTTTTGGATATTGTTTTGGGGTTATTACTTATCTACGGGCTTTATAAAGGCCTTAAAAATGGACTTTTTATTGAAATCGCATCTATAGTGGCTTTGGTCGCCGGAATTTATGGCGCAATCCATTTCTCCTATATCGCTGGAGACTATCTTTCCCAAAATATGGAATGGAACGAGCGTTACATTAATCTTACTTCGTTTATCATCACTTTTATAGTTATTGTACTGGTGGTACACCTGGTGGGGAAGTTCTTGACCAAAATTGCCAATTTTGCCATGCTGGGATTACTTAACAAATTGGCCGGAGCACTGTTTGGAATGTTAAAGGTTGCCGTAATCCTAGGGGCCTTATTGGTGTTCTTTGACCGTGCCAATTCATCTGCAAATCTTGTGAAAAGTAAGACCTTAGAGGAATCTGTACTCTATGAACCTGTTAAAGAAATCGGGGCATTTGTGTTCGCTAAAGTTCTTAAGGAAAAAGATGAAAATGATTATTGATCTTTTTCATATAAAATGTATTCTCCCATCATTCCATTATTAACTTGAAATTCACCAACTGGATTACTGGTTTTATCATAAATCAACATTGTCCCATTTCCTTTTTTTATCGTCCCTTTGTCTTGATCGGATCCATCAATAGACTTATTGAAAAGAACTTCCATTAATAAACCATTTTTATAAGTCCTCTCAGTCCAAACATTACCATTGCCATACTTTATTACAACATTACCCGTGTACTTCGGAATTAAACTTAGTGCTTTTAAAATATAATAAGATGGCACAATTAACGATAGCTTACCGCCAGTATTATCAGACTTTACCCCATGGACAAGTCCTATTACTTTTATTGTAGCTCCAAAAGAAACAACACCTAATGGTGGTGTTAATTTTGAAATAACGGGTCCCCCACTAAGTCCAGGGATTGAAGGAGAATCTAATATAAAAAAAGTAGATTTTTGATTATTATCCGCTCGTCTTTGAGTTATTAAAGAACTTGCGGGATGTGAACTTAGACTAATTGGTGAAAAATCATCTGCCCCAAGACCTAGAGGAAAACCAAGACTATTCACTTCATCATTTTTTTGTGGTGCAACTAACTCAGATTCTAGCATATCAACAGGAATGGCAAACAAATCCAATTTGTTATTTAATTCAATATTTGGTTGTATTCCTACAATAGCAACATCTGATTCATTTAGAATAACCCAATCACTAAGAGCAATTTTTTTAAAATCAAATTCAAGGTAGTTGTCAGTTTTAGCTTTAACTCTTACTTTACAATTTTGATATGTCGCCCTTGCAACGTGTTCTGCTGTAACTAAGTAGACTAATCCATTTTCTCTAACAAAGAAACCACTTCCCAAGAAGATGTTTTCAATTGGGCTTAATGTTCCTTTAGTTAAACTTTTTTTCCATAATTCATAATTAACATCATCAATTTTTTCAACCCTTGTTTTCCTAGATTCCAAATAAGCACAGCTCTCTGCCATTTGGTCAACGTATGAATCGTTTTGAGAATAAATGGAGATGTAAGAGAATATTGATAAAAAGACGGTTTTTATCAATATTCTTAAGTGAAAGACATTTCTTGTGTGGGTTTGCATCAAAAATTGATTTTATAGATTATAAAAATAAAGGTTTTAGCTGTGATAATCTCTCTGGGAAACCGATATTTACATTATAAGAAGACTTATTAGAAAGCGTCTTTTAAAGAATTAAATTAGTTCCTATTTACTTCCAAATTCAAGGTAATTGCAATTCTAATAAAGTTATAACATCTAAACTAGTAATGCTTCAAATTGAAGAATTTCACTAGATTAATATGTACCTCACCTTAGAATA
>JAGLKG010000425.1 GCA_023141835.1 Maribacter sp.
AAAACGTTCCTTATTCGGAATCGTTATTCCGATGATTATTTTCCATCAATAGTGAGCGGTATATTAAAGGGTTTACGAGGAACCCAGACAACTTACTTCAATTTATAAACATTGATGGGTCAACAGAAACATATCCGCTGACCAGGTTGATTTTAAGTCTAATGGATAATCGAATTGAGGGATTTTTAGTATTTTTAATAAATTGGATTCCGTTTATTGCCTTCTGGGCAGAAGGCATCTCAATAAGAAGTCGTGCCATATGAAGGTATTTTCCAAAATAAGCGATATTTTCAATATCCTCTCCGAGGCCGTTTCGGAGGGAATCATCGTGGTGAATGAAAAACAGGTCATTGTTGGCACCAATAATTCTACGGACGAGATGTTCGGCTATCGGAATAATGAGCTCCCAGGCCAATCATTGGGGGTACTCATACCACAAAAATTCCAACCTGGCCATAGCGGTCATTTCAAAAGTTTTTTGAAGGACAAAAAAAAACGAAAGATGGGCAAGGGACTTGACATGTTCGGGGCCCGCAAGGATGGACAGGAATTCCCCTTGGAAGTAGGTCTCAATCCCTTTGAAATTTATGGGAACACCTATGTTATGGCCTTGATTGTGGATATCACGGAAAGGAAAAACTATACAGAAAATTTAGAAAGGACAGTAGAGGAAAGGACAACGCAATTGCAGAATGCTTTAAACAAAGAGAAAGAATTGAGCGCGTTGAAGACCAGGTTTTTATCCTTGGTCTCCCATGAGTTCAAGACTCCCCTTAGTGCTATCTCTACTTCAACAGCCCTTCTCCGCAAGTATACCAAAATGGATGATAGGGAAAAAACGGACAAGCACCTGAATACCATACAGAGCATGGTAAAGCACCTTGACCAGATATTGGAAGATTTTCTCTCTGTGGAACGCCTGGATTCCGGAAAGGTAAATTACAAGTTTACCCGTTTTCCATTCGACAAATTGGTCAATGAAGTGTTGTACGATGCTAATACTTACCTGAAAGCGGGCCAAAGAATTGACTTTACCAATGACGTAGATAACATTATGGTCGAACAGGATCGGAAGATCATGGAGCTAGTGTTGTCCAACTTGGTCCACAATGCGGTGAAATATTCTCCCGAGAACACTACCATAAAGATTGATGCAAAAACTGAAGGCGACGAGTTGACACTCAAGATTGCCGACCAGGGGATCGGAATTCCCAAAAAGGACCAAAAATTTATCTTTGACAGATACTTCAGGGCGAGTAACGTATTGATGAACCAGGGAACCGGCATAGGGTTAAATATCGCAAGAAAGCACCTGGAGAACCTAGGCGGGCGCATTGGTTTTACCAGCGTGGAAAATGAAGGAACCACTTTTGTAGTTGAATTGCCCATCGCTAAAAATCTTTAAAATATGGACACCATATTGCTGATAGATGATGATGGGTTTTACTGGAAAATACTGCAGAACTTTTGGAATTTTCAAATTACAAGGTCATTACGGCCTCAAATGGAAAAATAGGACTGGATAAGGCCAGGCAAATCCTTCCCAATATCATTGTGTGCGATATAATGATGCCGGAAATGGATGGCTTTGGGGTCCTGAAAGAATTATCAAAGGATGAGTCTACCTCGAACATTCCCTTTATTTTTTTGTCTGCCAAAACAGAACACAAGGAAATACGTATGGGCATGGACATGGGCGCCGATGACTACTTGACCAAACCTTTTGAAGAAGATGAGCTGATCAGTGCAATTGAAAGCAGGTTGGCCAAGACCGTCCTTTTAAGACAAAGAATACAGTCAAAACAGGATGATACTGGCAGCTCTGAAGGAGAACTGGTAAATTTAAAGGAACTGAAGAACTTCTTCGATGATAATGGTGAGATATCCCGGTACAAGGAGGGTGAAGTCGTTTATAGCGAAGGAGGTCGTCCAACAGGATATTCTTAATTCTTAAGGGAGCCGTCAAATGCCATAAAATGGATGAAGAAGGAAAAGAACTGACTACCGCTCTACACCCAACGGGTGATTTTCTTGGCTTTTCAAACTTTACGGCCAACAACCCAAATCAAGAATCCGCAACAGCAATACAAGATGTGAAACTTGCAGGTGTTTCTAAAAAACTGTTGAAGGAGATATTGAGCAAAAACCCTGGTGTTACTTTGGAATTAATGGAACTATTGACAGGTAACCTTGCCGAGGCAAAAAAACAGCTCCTTCAGTTGGCTTACAGTTCAGTACGGAAAAAAACAGCATCCACACTTTTACAGTTTTCAGAAATTTTGAATAAAAGACAACGCGGAGAAATTAAAATTTCAAGGAATGATCTCGCCAGTGTGGCAGGTGTAGCGGCAGAGAGCCTTATACGCACCCTTTCAAGTTTCAAAAAAGAAGGATACCTGGATATTACCAGGAGAAACATAAAGATCATTGATCAAAATGCCCTTCAAAACATCGTTCGTATGAATTCTTGATAATGGGTCTGGTTTTTATCTAGTTCTAAAATTTATCCCTTGCAGACTTTCTTCCACTGTGCTCCAAAATATCTGGGAACCATGAGTATTTTTTTCCGTAAGTTCTGAAAGACTGAGAATGTTCCACACCGACAAGTTATAATAGGCATTGTCAGGTGTACGCTCTCCTTTCGTACAGGACATCATGTTCCACTGGGAAAACTGCCTTTTCTCTATTGGTCCCTTTGCCAGAACTGCAATTTGGTCGTGCCTGTGGTCCCCCCTGATTTTAGCGAACAATTTTTTCACGGTTTTCTCATTACCTTCCAAAATGCCTACAAAATCCCCTTCATGAAAAAAAAGACAGCCGGTGATGCCCAATATCAAATTGGTTTCCCCAGATATGTTTTGAATAGCTGAAAGATCTACTTGCGTAAGATTGGTGGGTGTCTTTGAACTATATGCTAACTCGTACATGTTAAAACATCGGTTAAGGTTCAAAGGTTACCAACTTTTGACCTGTACGCAATGATTTATGTCAGTATCCAGGATTTCGTTTAAACAGTAATCTGATTGCCAAATTTCCTTTTATTTAAAGTGATTTGCAGTCGCCATAAGGGTTTCTTACAACAACGGCCCTTTAATGGCTTTAAAAATCATGGAAAATCTATTTATGCATTTTGTGCCTTTTCGTAGGATCTGGCTCCTTACATGTCAGGGCTTTGACCCGCTCTAGTATCCTCCATTGTCCCTCTTTTTTATACGCTTTACCAAGCCCGGATATTGTAACCCACCAAGCATCAAAAAAGGTAACAGTGAACACTATGGGAAGTAAATCAAATCCGAAAATCATGAAATCGAATCAGATCCTCAAAAATGGAACAATTACCTTGTTGATTCTAAGTCTATATTCACTATCTATCATATACCTGTTAACAAGTCACAGCAATTTAGTGCTTTTTAGCCATTATCTATAATCCCATAAAATGGCC
>JAGLKG010000426.1 GCA_023141835.1 Maribacter sp.
TGAGATTGACCAATGGTTTCATACTACGAATTTAGCCAATATAAATGCATTATATGCCGAAAATACAATCTTGTTTACTTTATAAGAAAACCCAATCCTATTCTGTTCAGCATTTTCTTTTCAAAATTCCAGAAAAATTTGAACTGACCAAAAAGCCAGCCGAAAACCACCAATAGAACTTGATATATAGGGAATATTAGGAATATTCGAATAGACCAGTACAACCATGAATTGGTTGTTCCTCGGTCAAGACCAATAAATTCAGTTAAGGGAGCGGCCAATTTTGCGGCAGTTGAACCTGTAACTGCAAAAACAATGCATATAACCACAATCTGAAAGTTGGAATCGATTCCCCAACGTTGCTTTAATTTCTCCATAGCAAGATTTATGAACGGCAAATATACTTTTTAAATCCGAGGGATAAAAGGCCCTAATCGTTGTTTGTACTTTCGTTGAAAGTAGATAAAATAATTGTACAACTTATAGTTTACCTCATAACCATAATCAATTTGATGTTGATAATCAATTTGTAGTTCATACAAATTAGGGCTGTACCGTTGTGGTTGCAAAACACGCTGGTTCCATTCAATAACATACAAGTGATTTCTATTTTCCAGGAATGACTGTGAATAATAGCCTTCTGGTTTGGCTATACTTTGAAGCCAAAAGTTAAACCCCGGTTCAATTATGATTATTTCATATTCAGTTTCGTCACTGCTAATCTGAATAGTATCCCCCTCTTGCTGCTTGAAGGCAATTTTTTCTTCTTCAGAAACAGTCAACACTTCTCTTGTACTACCACAACTACTGACCACAAAGACAATGAGTACTAATAATCCGCTTGTCCTTAAAATTATATTCTTCATATCTATGAATTTTAAGACGTCATGCAAAGCATCTAATAATCAGTCATTTTGTCTTTTAATACCTTACATTAAGCCTATAGAAAGATACGAAAAAAGTCGTTAGAAAATTCAAACGACTTTTGATATTTGTGTTGTGGATTTGGTTTTATTTTCCAAAAAACCCACCAAGTAACCCTCCCAGGCCACCTTTCTTTTTACCACTGTTCAGAACCATTCCCGCTACATCATCTAAAATACTACCATCTCCATCGGAATCAAGGAGTGTGGTGATTAGACTTTGATTTTGTTGCGGTTGCCCTCCTAGCATACCTCCAAGCAGGCCATTGAGTCCATTTGCATCACTAACATTGCTCTGTGCTTTTTGTTTTCCTAAAAAGCCCATTACAATGGGTGCGGCAATTTTAAGGATATTGGCTATAGAACCAGCATCCATTCCAGACTTTTGGCTTAGGGCATTTTCAACTTGAGGTTGCTTTCCGCCAAAAACGTGACCTAGTATTCCCGCGCCATCATTCATAACCGATTCATCAACTCCACCGCCGAACAATCCGCCAAGATTGTCTAAAATACTTCCATCATGTTTAGAGGAAAGAGCACTCATTAATCCTTGCGCACCTTGTGAAGAGGTTACGTTCTTTTTCATGGCACCTAATAACAAAGGCATGGCCATGCTCAGTACATCGGCGGTTTTACTTTCCGGTTGACCTGTTTGGCCAGCCACTCCGCTAATCAACTGTTTGCCCATTGGGCTGTTTAGTAAATCTAATAATCCAGACATCTTATAGTTAATTTATAATTAGTCCTGGTAATGTACAAAAAGTGTCCCGGTATTTTGTGCGAAGGAAACGGATTATTATCCCAAAAGTGAAATTATCTGGGATGCCAATTCACTTCCAATTCTATCTTGTGCTTCGCCAGTTGCGGCCCCAATATGTGGAGTGAGCGAAATTTTTGGGTGCATAAGAATTCTAATTTCAGGTTTTGGCTCAGATTCGAATACATCTAAACCTGCAAAAGCCACTTTTTCATCTTCCAAAGCATCTACCAATGCAACTTCATCGATTACTCCTCCACGTGCAGCATTAACTAGCCCAACCCCATTTTTCATTAGGTCAAATTCATTCTTACCAATCACATATTCCTTTTGAGCAGGAACGTGTAAGGTAATGAAATCTGCTGTGGCCAATACCTCTTCTTTTGATATGCTTTCAAAATTGAAAGTCAAGGATTGCCCATTATAAAAAGAAACATCAATTGATGCTTTTTCAATAAAAGGATCGGAATAAATAACTCTCATCCCGATACCCAGGGCAATTTTGGCTGTGGCCTGTCCTATGCGCCCAAAACCAATAACTCCCAACGTCTTACCACGTAATTCAGAACCTCCGGCATACGCTTTTTTAAGTTGTTTAAACTTACTGTCACCATCCAAGGGCATATTTCTATTGGCATCATAAAGAAAACGAACCCCACCGAACAAATGTGCAAAAACCAACTCTGCTACCGATGCTGAGGAAGCTGCAGGAGTATTTATAACATGAATTCCTTTTTCTTTTGCGTATGATACGTCAATATTATCCATACCAACGCCACCTCGGCCTATGAGTTTAAGAGAGGGACAGCTATCAATAACGTCCTGGCGTACTTGTGTAGCACTACGAACCAAAAGCCCGGTTATCTGATTTTCATTGATGTAATTGACCAATTGTTCTTGGGCCACTGTGGTCGTGTTTACTTCAAAGCCACCCGCCTTAAGCTCTTTAATTCCTGTTTGGGAGATACCGTCGTTTGCAAGTATTTTCATTTTCACCTTTATTATAGATTGTTCATAGTACGCGTCAATCAACAGACAACCACGAACTATAAATTCAATTTAAATTAACCTTTACGCTCCATTTCACTCATTACATCAACTAATACACCAACACTTCCCAACGAAAGGGCGTTATACATAGAGGCTCTATAACCACCTACAGAACGATGCCCATTTAATCCATTAATACCAGCTTCTTTACACATGGCATCAAAAGTTTCCTTTAACTTGTCATCGGTTAAGTTGAAGGTCGCATTCATAGTAGATCGATCTTCTTTTTTAGCAAAACCATTAAATACGGGGTTCAAATCGACTTCAGAATATAATAATCGAGCCTTTTTATCATTGATTTCCTCCATGGCCGGGATTCCTCCAAGATTTTTTAACCATTCTAAAGTTAACATTGAAGTATATACTGCAAAAACAGGAGGCGTATTGAACATGCTATCCTTATCTATATGTACTTTATAGTCTAATATAGACGGGATTTTTCTAGACACTTTACCTAGAATATCTTCCTTAACCACAACCAAGGTCGTACCTGCCGGCCCCATGTTCTTTTGTGCACCGGCATATATTAGATCAAATTGTGAGAAGTCCAATTGCCTCGAGAAAATATCAGAGCTCATGTCACACACCAAGGGTGCATCAACTTTAGGGAATTTTTTCAACTGGGTTCCGTATATGGTGTTGTTTGAAGTTAGGTGTAGATAATCAAGACCCTTTGGTATGGTATATCCTTTAGGGATATAATTGAAGTTTTCGTCTTTAGAAGACCCCACTTCGATTACGTCTCCCAAAAAACGGGCCTCTTTAACAGCTTTGTCACTCCATGCACCTGTATTCAAATAGCCTGCTTTATGCTCTAGGAGGTTATATGCAACCATAAGAAATTCAAGACTGGCACCACCTTGTAGGAACATGGCTTTATATCCTTTTCCTTCCAATCCTAAAAGTTCCAAAGCAAGCGCCCTGGCTTTTTCCATAATTTCAATAAAGTCTTTGCTTCTGTGTGATATTTCAATAAGCGAAAGACCTGAACCATTTAGGTCCATTACAGCTTCAGAGGCTTTTAAAAATACTTCCTGTGGCAAAACACAAGGGCCGGCACTAAAATTATGTTTCTTCATTGTTTATTGAAAATTAGATCGCAAAGATCATAAAATTAAGGCGAACAATGGGTATGGATTCAGTAATTATTACCTTATGTTTTTAACAGGAATTCAACAGTATCCACTCCATCTGCATAATCGGTCAAACTAGGTTTTTGCGTTTGTCCAAATTTAACCTCATCAACCAGTATACCATGTGCAACAACACATTGTATCTTTTCCTTGTCCTGATGCAGCTGTTGTTTAAGGCTTTTAAGGGACTCATAATGTTCATAAAAGACGGTGGCAATGGGTGAAGCGTGGCTGTTATCTTCCTTTAGCATAAGAAATCCGTTTTCCAAGATTTTGAATTCACTCATCAAATAAACAGCCTTATTGTAATCATAGTTGTTGGCATATTTATTCTGATTTATTATTGGATTAAAATCATAAATAGCCTCAAAAAAAGACGTGAAATCATATGCTTTTGGTACAAATAGTTTAGAAACACTTCGACAACCCAACCCATAATAGCGGAATATATCCTCCCCTAATGCCATTAACTGTTCTTTTGTTTCTTTACCCGTTAGAATGGCAATAGAATTTCGATTTTTACGAATAATACTGGGCTTGTGCCCAAAATAATGTTCAAAATAACGGGAGGTGTTATCACTACCCGTTGCGATGACCGCATCAAAATCTTCCAATTTATTTTCGGTGATGACAATTTCCTCTTTCAAAGAAGGCCTTGATTCAGTGAGGTATTTTAATATAAATGGCAATAAAACCGAATCATTCGAGGATAATTTAATCAAAGCTTTGTTGCCCGTGAGCACAACCGCTAAAAAATCATGAAAGCCCACTAATGGAATATTGCCTGCCATGATAAGGGCTACGGTCTTATATTTATTTTCATCCAATTTGTACGTGGACAGCCAATACTCCAAATTTTCCTTTGTAAGCAGATGCCCCCAACTTTGAATTGAAAAAAGTACATTCTCTTCAGTAAACCAGCCATTTTTATGAGAAGCCAGTACAATGGCATCATTGAATTCCTTTCGCCATTCAGGTTTTAGCGAATTGGACTGGGCTTCTTTACTAATTTTACAATAGGCTCTAAAGAAATCCCCTAGTTCTACAAAAGCCTGTAATCTTTCCTTATGGTCAATCATATATAGTTGTGCAGAAATGTATTAGGGTTTACCTTTGTGCAAAAATAAGGATGCTGAAGCTAATTCGGTTTAAAAGGAAAGGAAAATTATGGCAATTATAATAACTGATGAATGTATAAATTGCGGAGCCTGTGAGCCTGAATGCCCTAATACTGCAATTTATGAAGGAGCTGATGAATGGAGATATAGCGATGGGACCTCCTTAAACGGGGATGTCGTATTGACAAATGGCAAATCTGTTAATGCAGATAATGTTCAGGAACCAGTTAGTGATGAGCTTTACTATATAGTGGCTAATAAATGTACAGAATGTAAAGGTTTTCATGACGAACCCCAATGTGCAGCGGTATGTCCTGTTGACTGTTGTGTCCCAGACGAAGATCATGTGGAATCTG
>JAGLKG010000427.1 GCA_023141835.1 Maribacter sp.
AGTTATGTTAATAAAAAAATGAACTTCATAGCTTCCCCTCCTTTTCACCAAAAGTCTTAAGATAAGCTCCAGGTTTGCCCTTGTCAGAAAGCCCTTCAATTGAGAGCTGAATTTTTTGAGCATTATCCGAATTATAGAATAAGAGCCTCGCATTCCCATTGTTATCTGTCCTAAAGGAAGGATTCCAATAGAGAGTGGCGCGATAGTCCGGTATACTATGTCTATCCATCTTTATGCTGTAGTTAGGCGAATAAAACTCCCGTTCTGCCGCATGCCCTGTAATGTCAAATTCGGGGGAGAGTTTTAGTTCACTTACGCCACCTCTTTTGGTATAGACAAGGAAGACGCCGTTGCCGCCCCTTGAACCCCAAATGACGGCAGAAGGTCCTTTTAGAATCTCCACCCTTTCAACATTGAGGATACCCATCGAGGCGATTTGGGGCGGCACTGACCCTTCACTTTGACTGAGGGGAACGCCATTGAGTACCCACAACGGAGGGCCACCCCCACGTATACTTACGGCAATGTATGGAAAGGACCCATAGACCGTTACACCTGCAAATCTTGATACGAAGTCCATTAAGCTTAGAGCTGTTTCACGCGTGTCTTTTGTGTGCAAGGTCGCATCCGGGGTCTGACCTAGGGTAGAAGGCATAGAGGTCTCTATCCTTTTAGCAACTTTTTCTGTAACGACGACCTCTTCAAGCTCTGTCGTATTTTCATAATCATACAAAAGGCGCATATTCTTACGGGTCGATGAAAAATCGGCATATTTCGTTACCTCCTTGGTATTGCGCATTATGAAGGGGTTTTTAAAATGAGACGGGGGCACCGATATTTTATTGGTATCCAGGGTCACCTTCACGTTCAATGGCTTCTTTGTACTACTAACAGCATTGAACACCATTCGGGTTGTGCCGCTGAAATTAAAATCGGGTATTAGGAATTTTCCATCCTTCTCCGTTTTTGTGGACAACATACCCACAATGTCCCCTGATTTGACAATTATATTGAGATCTACATTTTTCAAACGTTTATCAAACCCGCTTCTGGCCTGGCCCGATATGGTGAGCCCTTTTGCAAAGTCGAATTCCTTTTCTGGGAGGTTGCCTTCGAGAATCTCCTGCCAAGGGAACCTTCGCCAGCCATGGGTCAGCATTACCAAATCCAGTGCATGTAGAGTCAATCTATGTTGATCTTTAAAAAGAAGCCCTGGATTGCTTATGTGCCCTTTGATATCGGATTGCAATAAAAGGTGGGTCAATATATTCCCTGAATTAGGGTTTTTCACAACCTGACCTTCATCGGTCACGGCCAGGGAAAGTTCTGTGGTGACCGGTTCTCCGTAAGGGTCGGTAACATTAATATCGACTGTAACCTCATTTCTTATCGATATTTTTTCAGGGCTGATTTTTGCATTGATAACCAACCCTTCCTGATGGTTGATAAATACCACCCTTTCACACCAAGGGTTTTTGTCCTGATCAAAAAGGGTGAGTGCCAGTACACCACTTGGAATTCCATTTTTTGGAATATCAAAACTAAGAGTTTCCTGATTTTCAAATTCGAACTTGCCTTGATAATATTTTTTGTTGTTTATATGCCCTATGATATAGAAGGGTTCCTTCCTCAAAGGTTCAGTGGCCTGTATTTTGATTTTGATGTTTTTTTGGCCTGTATTATTTATGGTCATGGTATACCCTTGCCCCATAATTTTAGGAAGCGGATATTCCGAGCCATCGTCCAAGATAGCCGTATAGTGTTCACCCAACTTGGGCTGGAGGTAGAAAAAACCACTCCCTCTCGTAATGGTACCCAGATGGACCACGGGTTTCCCCTGCGAATCCTTGATATAACCCCGAATTTTTCTGTCAAGCCCATCACTCCCAATGGCTTTAAAGGCTACCTGCCCCAGAAGGCCTGCCACGGCATGTCCTCCCTCGGGGAAGAACTGCAGGTCGATT
>JAGLKG010000428.1 GCA_023141835.1 Maribacter sp.
TACTTATCTATAAAGCGGACATTAAGTTCATTTTCCAAAAAGGATTTGATTTCTGTCATCAACTGAGCCGACAAATTATTTTCGTCCAATAATTTGGCGTATTCAAATGCTTTCTCCTGTACATTTAAAAGTAATCCCGCCAACATTTTTTTACTGTTTGCCAATTCCTCCTGAGCCTCAGGAACTACCACATTATCAATATTCTTGATGAAAATGATATCGGCCTCCTCTTCGTTAAGATTTTCTATCAGTGCCCCATGACCTCCTGGTCTAAAAAGTAAAGACCCATCGGAATTACGAAATAAATTATTCTCCAAATCAACGGCAACTGTATCGGTGGAAGATTTTTGATAAGAATATCCTATGTTAAATGAGGTTTCGGTCTCTTTTGACAAGCGCGGGTTCACTTCCTTATATTGAGCGCTGAACATCTTCATATGTTGTTCGGAAATAGTAAAGTGCAGATTAGCCGTATCACCCATTTTAGCATAATTTGCCCCTTCCCTTAGATGTTCCTCAAAGGGAGTCGCACTATGGTCTCCATAATTGTGGAAGGGCAAAAGGCCTTTAGGATAAAATCCGTAATTCAACCCTCCTTCTAACATCATTTCCTTTACAAAAAAGTAGATTTCTTCGTCCTTGTTGACTGCCTTTCCTTTTATTCTTTCCTGAACAAGATCATAAAAGGAAAAATTTTTAAGGCCTTGACTAAAAACGCGTATATCGGAATCATCGGTCCGACCTATATAGTCTTCCAGACTTTCCTTACTTGGCTCGTAAACATCCAAAAAATTGAACAACGACTTGAACATTCTCGAGGCAGCACCAGAAGCCGGAACAAACTTAAGAATGGACAACTTGTCCATGGATATCTCAAAGGTATTGATCAAGGTTTTTTGTTCCTTAGCTGTAAATTTGCTTATCCCATTACCTATCAAAGCCGCATTTTCCAAATCGACAAAGGGTATTCCCTCTTTAAAAATATCTACCTGACTCCTTACTTTTTCTTTGGTTATGCCTTTCTCGGCTAATAACTCCTGGTCTTTTTCAGTTAGTTGCATTTTTTGTTCAATAGATTATCAATGTGTTCTACAGCGGTTTTCAGGCGTGTCTTTTTATCCCCTTTTAAGATAACAAAAATCCTATTATATTTCTCCAAGGTTTCCTTGAAATACAAAAACATACGTTCCCGATCATTGGGTTTGTCTCGTAAATCATCCTCCTGCCATGGAATATCTATGTATGTAAGAAAATAAAGATCATATGAATTCCCTAAAGCATATTTCTCCAAACTTGAATCACAATATCCTAAATAATAGGCTTCGGAATATACTTTGGTCTCCAACAAATCAGTGTCACATATGAGTAAGTCAGAGGCTTTTTGGGCCAGATCGTTTTCCAAGTGCATCTGTCCTTCAGCTATCGGCAATAAATCCTTGGGTTCACAGGTCTTTCTTTCATTGTTCCATTTATCCTGTAGATACGCTCTGGCATATTCCGGCACCCATACTGTATTATAATACCGGGCAAGTTGTTCGGACAAGGTGCTTTTCCCAGTAGACTCAGGGCCAAATAACACTACTTTAAGGACATCTGAAGGTTGTTGTCTAAATTTTTCTTCCATGCAAGATAACCATATATGGCGATGACCGTAAATATAAGATACTGAAGACTTGTAAACGTAAAACCTTTATAAAAATATAAAGGGACGGAAATAATATCCCCAATAATCCAATAAATCCAGTTTTCAATTTTTCGCTTTGCCATAAGCCACATGCCCACAAAAAAAATCGCCGTTGTCACCGTGTCAACATAAGCTGTCCAACTTGTCCATTTATCAAAGATTTGATACACCGCATACACAAAAACCAAGGTCGCAACAAATATAAGAATCGATGTTTTTTGTTCTTTTTTTGTGGTTGCGGAAATAGGAGTAAAATGTGTGGCATCTACTTTTCGGGTCCAAATATACCACCCATAGACACTCATAATAAAATAATACCCATTAATGAGCATATCCCCTATTAAACCCCACCGAAAAAGTAAATATACATAAATGGAGGTGCTGATCATTCCTGTTGGATACACCAAAATATTGTTCTGCTTTGAAAACCAAACGGACAATAACCCAAAGATCACCGCAACAATCTCAAGTACAATATGATAGGTTTGATACTCGGCGTATTGACTGAACAAATAATCAAAAATGTGGCTCATATTCGCTTCGGTCAGATTTCACAACTTTCATGTATAATAGACCCTTATCCATGAGCTCAAAAGCTTCCTTGATTTCCCTGTTCAAAACCGCCATTACTTCATCATATGTACCAAAGACTTGGGTACTTAAAGGATTCTCTAAAATTGTAAGTCCCGATGCTCTCAATTTCTTAATAAAATCGATGATATGTTGTTCAAAATCATCTTGAAGTGGTGAAAATGTAAGTTCAACTGATATTTTCATTATACGGTTGTTGGTTGTGTTGGTAAAACTACTAAAAACTATCAACTGTCACCCAAGCGAAGTGCATATACACAGGTAAAACCCTCAAATTCCAAAAATTGGATATCATATTGCGATGTATCGCCTTCAAAGATAACCTGGCCTTTAATTTTGTTGTCTGAAAATTTAAAGTCTTCAATGTAGATATGCTGCAAAAAGCTGAGCCCTTCGATGGCATAGATCTTATAAAGTGATTCCTTACAACCCCAAACTATAGTGAATTTACGTACCAGATCATTTGTGATTTTAATATGGCTATAATCTTCAATCGGTGTAAATTTATGGGCGATGCGCGTAATTTTAGGGCGTTGCATTTCAATATCAATGCCTACCTCAATAGTATCACTCACAATAATTCCGGTAAATTGATGGGAGTGTGTTATGCTAATATGTCTTCCATCCTTCAAGTGGGGCTTCCCGGCCTTGTCATAGAAAAGATCTTTGTCCTCATAACCGGCTTTGGCCATTAAATGCCGTATACTCAAAAAACCCCTGCGGTGCATTTCAGATTTCATACCGTCAATTCGGTCTTGACAATGCGGGGTCAAATGAATCCCCTGTGAAAGCTCATCCTCGGATTCTTCAATCTTCCAAATATAAACCGTAACTGTCTGGCTTGGCTGTATTGTCTTATAAAGAGGCATGGTCTTATTTAGGATATTCGTAACTTTGCGACTCTTTAAAAAGAACAGCAATAATTAAACAACGAAAGTAAAAATAAAAAAGGATATGGCTACCAAAACTGTTTCATATACACCATATAAGGTAAAGGACGTTTCTCTGGCAGATTGGGGAAGAAAGGAGATTGAATTGGCCGAAGCAGAAATGCCGGGACTAATGTCACTCAGGGAAGAATATAAGAATGAGCAGCCGCTAAAAGGTTCCCGTATAGCTGGTTGTTTGCATATGACCATACAAACGGCTGTACTGATTGAGACCTTGGTAGCATTAGGAGCGGATGTGACCTGGAGTTCCTGTAACATTTTCTCAACCCAGGACCATGCCGCTGCAGCAATAGCCGCTGCCGGCATTCCCGTTTATGCTTGGAAAGGCATGACCGAGGAGGAGTTTGACTGGTGCATTGAACAAACTTTATTCTTTGGAGAAGATCGCCAACCTCTGAATATGATTTTGGATGATGGTGGTGACCTTACCAATATGGTATTGGATCAGTACCCGGAACTTTCAGCAGGTATAAGGGGCCTTTCAGAGGAAACCACAACCGGCGTTCACCGTTTATACGAAAGGGTAAAGAATGGCACATTGCCCATGCCCGCAATCAATGTGAACGATTCAGTCACCAAATCGAAGTTCGATAATAAGTACGGATGTCGAGAAAGTGCCGTTGATGCCATTCGAAGGGCCACCGACACCATGTTAGCTGGTAAACGTGTGGTTGTTGCAGGATATGGTGATGTTGGTAAAGGTACCGCTGCCTCATTCAAAGGAGCCGGAGCCATCGTTACTGTTACAGAAATTGACCCGATTTGCGCGCTTCAAGCCTGTATGGATGGGTATGAAGTAAAACGTTTGGAAAATGTAGTGGATAAGGCCGATGTGGTAATCACAACCACTGGAAACAAGGATATTATCCAAGCCAAACATTTTAAGGCAATGCGCGACAAGGTCATTGTCTGCAATATAGGCCATTTTGATAATGAGATAGACATGGCATGGTTGAATGAAAACTACGGAAATACCAAGGACGAAATCAAACCTCAGGTCGATAAATACACAATTGATGGAAAAGACATTATTCTATTGGCCGAAGGGCGATTGGTGAATTTAGGGTGCGCCACAGGGCATCCGAGTTTTGTCATGAGTAACTCGTTCACCAACCAAACCTTGGCTCAAATAGAACTTTGGAAAAATACGGATGCTTATGAAAACAAGGTATATATGTTGCCAAAATATTTGGATGAGAAGGTAGCCAAATTGCACTTGTCTCGGTTGGGCGCTGAGCTTACTGAACTTCGGGAGGATCAGGCCGAATACATTGGCGTTACTGTCGAAGGACCATTCAAGCCGGAGTATTATAGATATTAGAATTTTGCCTTTTCTGAGAAGGCAGGAATCCAAAATAAGCGTAAGACCCTTGCAGCGATGTGAGGGTCTTTATTTCAATATTACCAGAACATCGCCTTTTTATCACCCTTCCTAATTAAATAAATTTTTCAGTTCTTCGTAAAAACTTTTAGACCATGACAATTTTTATAGATATGGATGAGGTAATTGCAGATACCTACGGAGCCCATATAGAAATCTACAACGCGGAATTTGATCAACAACTTAACATTCAATCCTGTTTGGGAAGTGAGGTATGGCAAAAAGTACCGGTTGAGCATCAGGAAAGTATTCGCCAACATGCAAGAAGAAGAGGGTTTTTCCGAGGCCTACAGCCTATAAAAGATAGCCAGGACATCGTAAAGGGATTGTCCAAAAAGTATGAGGTCTATATTGCTTCCGCAGCCATGGAATATCCGAGCTCCTTGGAGGAAAAAAGCGAATGGCTAGATGAGTATTTTCCTTTTTTACCTTGGAAAAAAAGAATCCTATGCGGAGACAAGCGTATTTTATTCGGAGATGTGCTAATTGATGACCGGAGTTACAATCTGAAAAGCTTTCAAGGTAGGACAATTCTGTTCACATCCCCACATAATGTCAATAGCAATGGATATGAACGCGCGAACAACTGGCTTGAAATTGGCGAGAAATTACTTTGATTCAAGGTCATTAAAAAACCCTTTCCAAAAATGAAAAGGGTTTAATTATCTTTTAGTAGTAGCTCTTAAGCCTCAAAAGGCTCAATGG
>JAGLKG010000429.1 GCA_023141835.1 Maribacter sp.
GTCCGTTTTATGAAACTGTGAAAAAGAATTAAAAACCATCGTTTTTTTGAACTATTGTTTGCCTTAATCTCATTCGGTTATACTTCAAATTAAATTTTTCATAATAAGATGAATCAAACAATATTCATAATATTTTGACTTTTATTCATATCGCAAGGCATCAATAGGATTAAGTTTTGCCGCTTTTCGTGCGGGGAAATATCCAAAAGCTACCCCTACCAGGGCCGAAAAGCCAAAACCTATTAATACGGAATAAAATGCTGTGGGTATAAAAAAATCAGTTATTTTGTATATTATTTGATTCCCAATAATTCCTAAGATAACGCCCAATACACCTCCTGCTAAACTCAACACAATTGCCTCAATTAAAAATTGGGTCAAAATATCACTTTCCCTGGCACCAATAGCCAAACGGGTACCTATTTCCCGCGTACGTTCGGTTACAGAGACCAACATAATGTTCATTATGCCAATGCCACCAACAATAAGTGAAATACTGGCAATGGCACCTAATATAATGGTTAATATTCCGGTCACATTACCAGTTATTTCCTGTAGTTCAATTTGTGTTGTTATTTCGAAATCATCCTCTTCACCACTCAATATTCGATGTGACTCCCTTAAAAGTTCGGTAGCTTCAATTTCGGCATCAACTATGTGATCTTCACTTAAGGCACTGGCCATGATCATATTGTAACCTCTTCTATGGCCATACAATCTATCCTGTATGGTTGTATAAGGCGCTATGAGCATATCATCCTGATCTTGCCCCATGGTTCCCTTCCCTTCTTCCTTTAATAAGCCAACAATGGTAAATGGTACTTTGTTAATTCTGATTTTCCTTCCTATTGGGTCTAGACCAGAGAACAATTCTTTCCTGATGGTTTCCCCGATCACACAAACTTTACGGGCTGTTTTTACATCTTCCTCCGTTAAGGCATCTCCAGAAGTAATATCACGACTCAAAATATCAAAGTATTCTTGGGAGACACCATAAACTGTTGTTGATTTATTACCATTGGGGCCTATCGCCTGGACTCCACTGGCTACCATTGGTGATAATTTAGGCATCCATACGGAGTTCTTTTGCAACATATCAAAATCCTTTTTGTCAATAGGCCTACCCATTCTAACGTTCATTCCCGCTCTATGTTCAGTTTTGGTATTGATCATTAATAAATTGGTTCCTAGCCCGGATATTTGGTCCTGGACTTGCTGGGTCGCCCCTTCACCCGCTGATATCGTCATGATAACCGCACCAACACCAATAATGATGCCCAGGGTGGTAAGCAAACTTCGGGTCCTGTTTTTATTTATGGCCTGAAAAGCTACTTTGAATATTTTCAAAAATCGTCTCATCTCTTCATTTTAGGATGCAATAGGTTTTTCCAATTCCTTGAGTGCAAATTCTTTTGTAATCCTGTTTTCTATGACCTTATCTGTTAGGATACGGCCATCCCTTAAATAAATCATACGCCTTGCAAACTGGGCGATTTCAGGTTCGTGGGTTATCATTACAATGGTTTTTCCTTTATTATTTAATTGTACAAAAAGATCGGCAATATCAATACTGGATTTGCTATCCAGATTTCCGGTGGGTTCGTCTGCCAAGATAAGTGCTGGGTCGTTAACCAAAGACCTGGCAATGGCTACCCGTTGTTGTTCCCCTCCTGATAGCTCATTGGTTTTATGGCAAATACGGTCAGCCAAACCCACCTGATCTAAGGCTTTTTTAGCCATTTCTTTTGAATTTGAAAATTGCCCTGTTCTATTATAGATTAAAGGCAGTTCTACATTTTCGAGTGCTGTGGTTCTAGATAGCAAGTTATAACTTTGAAATATGAAGCCTATTTTTTGATTTCGGATATCCGCCAGTTGATTTTTATCCAGCTCATTTACATAAACACCATCTAAGTTATATTTGCCAGAAGTAGGTTTATCCAAGCAACCCAAGATATGCAGTAGGGTAGATTTTCCAGAACCTGATGCTCCCATGATAGCTACAAATTCTCCTTCTTCAATTACCATATCCGCATCGGTAAGTGCATGAACTTCTATCTCACCATTTTTAAATACCCGGCTCAGTTTTTTGGTTTCTATGACTTTCTTAGGGGGCATGTTTTCTATTTTTTGGATTTAATGCCATTAATAGCTTTGATGTTATCTGATATTTCGGATCCGTCCAAAAAGCGTTTTACTTCTGATCGTAGCCCAATTTTAATACCTGTTTCAATAAATTTGAAATCTAATTTTCCATCACTGTTCTTAAAAAGGAATCCATTGATGTTAGCCGGTAGCTCTTTTTTAAAATTTGCCGACGTATATAGCTCCTCATTATTAATGGCTTTATCGAATCTTGCCTGAAGTGAGTCTGGCAGCGTTTTTTTTGCTTTTTCTTCCAACACAGGCTTAATTTCTTCCAGCATTGCTTCACTGGGCCTGAAACGCAATGCCGAATTGTTAATGACCCATACATTCTTTGCGGTATCGGTAATAAATTCAATATTGGTAGTCATCCCTGGTATCAATAACCTCTTTTTATTGTCAACGTTTATAACAACTTGATAGTTGACCACATTATTGATTTCTATGGGTTGCAATCTAATTTGGCTAACCTTTCCATAAAACTCATCATCTGGATAGGTCTGTATTTTAAATCGCACTTGCATGCCATCTTTTATATAACCAATATCACTTTCATCTACGTCTGCCAAAATTTGCATTTTAGATAAGTCTTCAGCTATTACGAACATTGTTGGAGTGGCAAAACTAGCAGCAACTGTTTGCCCCTCATCAACCGCTTTTTCTATAACGATTCCATTAATTGGAGAGGTTATTTTAGCATGCCCAATATTTACCTGGACAATGGTCATTGAAGCTCGTGCGGCTTCATTGGCGCTTTTGGCTTGTTCATATGTATATTTTGAGTTATTGTGTTCCTGTTCTGCGATAACTTTTTTTTCAAACAAGACCTTATCTCTTTTGTATTGATCTTGTGCCTGATTTAGCTGTGCCTGACTTACCGCCAGATTCGCTTTAGCAGACTGTAATGAAGCATCAAGCAATTTCATATCCATTTCTGCCAACAGTTGTCCTGCCCTTACCCTGTCATTATAATCAACATAAATCTTGGCAATAGTACCCGATATCTGTGTACCTACATCTACTGTATTAATGGCTTCCAATGTTCCTGTGCTGGAAACGCTGGCCTCAATATCCCCTTTTTGTAAAGATGTATAGGTATAGTCCAAGTTTCTGGCCTCCATTTTTGGCTTCATATAAAAATAGCCTATTACAGCCATCGCTATAATCAGTACAATGATCAACCATCGATATTTTTTCATTTCTTATTGGATTTACATAATCAAAATTATACTGAAGTATTCGTAATTCTTATGACATATATCAGTGGGAAACATGGTAAGTTCGAAAGAGAAAATCGCATTGAATCAAGCACCATGTACCCAATTCATCGCGATTGGTAAAACCCAAATCTTAGAGCTATTTATATAATTATGAGCTAAAATTTGACTGTCGCATCGGGGTTGATCACACATTTCCCATTTAAAAAGAAATAATTACGGACTATAATAGTAAGAGGTAGGTTTTAAATAAGGTTATTTCAGGGTTTTCAATGAAAAAAACCAAGCAGAAATGGATGCACGTTTCTAACGGTCAAGGTGTAGGTCCTAAAAATCCTTCCTACGAGGGAGTGGGTGTCGGAGTGGAACTAATCAAATATTTGTAATCTAAAAACAGGTAATGGTAATCTAGAGTTTTGAACCATTCGTAGGTAAACACTGCGAACCTGATTCAGGTTCGCAGTGTTTACCTACAAATGGTTCAAAACTCTAGATTACCA
>JAGLKG010000043.1 GCA_023141835.1 Maribacter sp.
GGTCATGGAACCAATAATCATGCATGGAGCGGTGGAGGTCTTACCATTTTGGCACAATATGTATGTGGATTGTATCCTTTGGAGCCAGCATGGAAAACCTTTCAGGTAAAGCCCCAAATGGGGCACCTTGAGTATGTAGAAACGGGCAACGAGACTGTTGCGGGAATGGTATCCGTTACAATTAGAAAGAGAAAGAAGGGGATGGATATGGAGGTTGTTGTTCCCCAAGGAAGTGAAGCCATTGTTTATTTCCCGGCTGAATATAAAAATGTTTCCATCGACAATGTTTTAGCATCACCTGAAGGAAATGAAGATGACTATACGCTGTTCAGATTAAAAGGTGGCTCGCATAAACTCTCTTCCAATTAATTTATGAGTTGGAAAAAGGGAATCACAAAACAAGGACGGATATGAAAAAATGTAGCTCAATTTTAGTAACGGTTTCCCTTTTGATTCTTTTCTCAGGATGTAGGGAGGGAAAACAAGGCCTAGAAAGTAATCTAAAACCCAATATAGTATGGATTATTGTAGAGGATATGTCGTCTCATTTTGGATATCAAGGCGAGGTATTGGTCAAAACGCCGAACGTTGATCGTTTGGCAAAAGAAGGCGTAGTCTATCGTAATGCATATGTTACCGCTCCGGTTTGTTCTGCCAGCCGATCGGCCATGATTACAGGCATGTATCAGACCTCTATCGGGGCGCACCATCATCGTTCATCACGAGGTACCGAAAAAATTTATTTACCGAAAGACATAAAAACACTGCCTGAACTTTTCAAGGAAGCCGGGTATTATTGCGCGAACGGTCAAGAAAAAATTGGAAAGAAAGGTAAAGAGGATTACAACTTTAGTTATGATTCCAAAAGACTCTATAACGGGACGGATTGGAAGGGAAGAGCAGCGGGACAGCCCTTTTTTGCCCAAATACAATTACGCGGGGGAAAACTAAGAAATGTCCCAAAATGGCAAGAAGAAGTATTGGCCGGTTTGGATGCCGAACAAATTATAAGTCCGGACCAAGTAACCTTGCCACCCTATTATCCCAACAATCCTGTTTTCTTAAAAGACTGGGCGGATTATTTGAATAACGTACAATATTCGGACCAAGAGGTAGGAAAGATAATGAGCCGATTGAAACAGGATGGATTACTAGATAATACGGTTGTATTCTTCATCACCGATCATGGCATTAGTCAGGCAAGAGGCAAGCAATTTTTATATGACGAAGGCTCTAAAATTCCGTTTATTGTGTGGGCTCCTAAAAAATTAAGGCCAGAAATTAAAGATGAGCTAATCATTCATATAGATATGGCAGCTACTTCTTTGGATCTGGCCGGAATTGAGATTCCAGATTATATGGAGGCTCGCTCTCTTTTAAATGAAAAATATACGCCAAGAGAATTCATTGTTTCCGCCCGTGACCGCTGTGATGAGACCGTAGATCATATGCGCATGCTACGGCGAGGTAATTTCAAGTACATCAAAAACTATTTGCCTAACAGGCCCTACTTACAGCCTTGTGCTTACAAAGATGGCAAACCGTGGATGTCTGTATTATGGGATTTAGATGCATCTGGAAAACTAAATGAAACTCAAAAACTTGTGACTGCCCAGACTCGACAGGCGGATGAATTATATGATTTGTCTGTTGACCCTTTTGAAATTAATAATCTGGCCGACGATTCCAAGTATGCCTCAATACTTAAAGGGCTTCGTGAAGCATTGGACCAGTGGGTTTTTGAAACGGGAGATCAGGGTCAATTCCCAGAACCGGATGAAATGTACGATAGTGATATGAGCGCCTATGTTAAAGCGATTGAAAGAAAAAATAACGAGGAAGCAGAAATAATCAAAGAGAATATTGCTCTAATGAAAGAATGGGCTTTAGAGGGCAAATAAAATAACCATGAAATTTTCACGTATTCATAAACTTTTCAAAATAAGGGTTGCTTTAGAAAGCATGATGAATAGAGCTCATTTTTAGTTTTCTTGTAAACGGAGCAAAATATTATATTACAGACCTCAGTTCGATTAATATTAATATCAACGCGTTATGTCTTTTTTAAGAAAATTGTCATTCCGAACGAAGAATTAGGAGGAATTCCACGCTGATGAGATTTCTCGTCGCTCATACTGCTCTCCATCGAAATGACAAGTCGATGGCTTTCGGTATTTTGACTTAATACACCATCCTTACTATTATTCGAACTTAGGTTTCAGATTTACTTCCGGTAAGGATTCTTACCCCATTCATATCTTTTATTGGCATTAAAATTCAGGTTGGGACTGGGCATTTGCGCATTCGTGTCAACCTGCCACTTTTTTAAAGTTGACTTCATAGATTCTAAAGTGTCAGGGTAGCTGAACTTGAGATCAGTCATTTCATTTACGTCATACTTTAAGTTGTAAAGATCAAACTCCCCAGAAACTAAATTCTCCACAAGTTTCCAATCCCCTTTTCGTAGCGCGGACATGGGTTGCTCATGATGATATACGGGATAATGTGTGAATAACTCACGTTTCGGGTCAAAGCGGTTTTCTGTGAGGGCCGGAAGCATTGAAAATCCGTCAAGTACTTGTTTTTCAGGGTTTACACCGTCCGCTAATGCAACGAAAGTAGGGTAGAAGTCCACGCTGGATACAATGGCATCAGAAGTAGATGAAGGCTTAATTTTCCCTGGCCATCTTACAATCAAGGGTACTCTGATACCTCCTTCGTAAAGTGTGCCTTTTCCAGCGCGCAATGGTGTATTGGAAGTAGCTATATAGCTTAGAGGATGCCCTTTGGGATAGACATTGATACTATTACCTCCCAATAAAGGAATGTTGTCAAATCGATTGTCAACACCCCCATTGTCCGAATAAAAGATAAATACGGTATTGTCGGCTAAACCCATTTCCTCAATAGCTTTCATAAGGGCACCAACACTTTTGTCTACATGTTCTATCATTGAGGCATATACAGCATTACAAGGGTAGTCTGGATCTTTCTCCTTTTTTAAATATTTATTAATTATATCCCTATCGGCATCCAACTGTACATGTACATCGTAATGTGATACAAAGAGAAAGAAAGGTTCCTTTTTGTTTTTCTTGATAAAGTCGATCCCCATCTCTGTGAGGGTTTCACTCAATCGTTTCTTATTGGGGGTGTTGTATTCTGGCACAAATTTCGGATTGTAAAAGCCTCCACCGGCATACATATGTGCCTTGTCATAGCCACGGGCATTGGGTAAATGTTCTGGTTTTTGACCCAAATGCCATTTTCCGAAATAGCCTGTATTATAACCTGCAGCCTGCATAGCATCTCCAATGGTAGAAATATGCTCTGGTAAATGCTGCAGCTTGTGATGCGGAACGGTCACCTCTTCATAAGGACGCCAATGTCCAGGAATAAAATCGAAGATCCCTACTCTTGCCGGATATTGCCCCGACATTATACTGGCTCTCGTGGCCGAACAAACCGGAGCGGCGTATGCATTGTTAAATAACATGCCTTGCGTTGCCAATTTATCGATGTTTGGGGCTTCATTAAATTGATTGCCATATATTGGCAAATCCCTTCCGCCCAGGTCATCAGCCATTATCAGTACAATGTTTGGACGGTTCTGAGCTAGACTCAAATTGGAAAATAAAAATGCAGTAATCAGCGTATAAAATATCTTATTGATGTCGATCATAGTATGAATTTTGATGCTTAAACTTAAAATGGCTATTCCAGTTAACCATCCTGTGCTGTCATGAGTATCCTTTGAACTGTTAGTAGATTCTGGAGTGTCTACCTTTGATGTGACGGATTTTATAAGCATTAATGTCTTTATTATTAAGTTTGTTTTTCAGCCTTTCCAAGCCATCCAAATGAACCGATATGTAGTTTTTATTTATTTCCGGAATTTTTTGTTTATAATCAAAGTATAGGATAAAGAACAGGTAGGTACGGCACAGTTAACCCGTTTAGATAAATTATCTTTATTTCCAGTATAAAATACAATGTCTTATTTATTTAAATGTAATAATACTGATGGAAGATTACTGTAAAAAGCAGAAAAGTTAACCAGATCTAGGAATACTACTGAGAAACTGGAGCATTCCAGAAAGTATAATCCAATTCCAAATATGAAGAGAAGAAAATTTATTCAGCAAACCTCCCATTTAGTGGCTGGATTAGCAATAGCTCCAGTCAGTCAGGGAATCGTAAGTTGTAGTTCAACTAAAACAACGCAAGAATACCCGATAATAGATACACATCAGCACCTTTGGGATCGTTCAATAGCCAAATTGAAATGGACTGGGCCTCCAATTGACAAAGGGGATTTTCTTATACCAGAATATAGAAAAGAGGTCGATGGGCTCAATGTAATAAAGACCCTATATATGGAGGTGGACATTCCTGCAGAATTGAGGGACTATGAAGCTCAATTTTCTCTTGATTTATGTGCAGATCCTACTAGCAAAATGGTTGGCACAGTGATCTACGGACATCCTGGTGATGACGATTTCAGAAGTTATATTTTAAAATACTCAAGTAATCCGCACCTGAAGGGTGTTAGGTGCCGTGGTAAGAAAGAAAAATTGTTTTCCGAAAAAGCGCTATCCAATATCCAATGGCTTGGTGATCAAGGATTACGCTTTGATTTGGGAGTAAACCCTACCTGGTTGGGAGATTGTGTTGAGATGGTGAAAAATTGCCCGAACACTACTTTTATACTCAATCACTGTGGCACTGCAGATCCAGTAGCTCTATTTCCGGAAGACATAGAAAAGCCGAGAGCGCCCAAATATGGAGCACAAATATGGAAAGAGGACATGTCAAACCTTGGAGCTCAAAGCAATGTGGTTTGCAAAATCTCTGGCATTGTTGCCCATGTTCCTGGCTATAATTTAGAAGCAAAACACCTGGCTCCTACCATTGATCATTGTTTAGTTTCATTTGGAGAAGATAGGGTCATATTTGCAGGTGATTGGCCTACTTGTCTTTTTAACATGCCTTTAAGGCAGTGGATTCTTACTTTGAAGGAAATAGTTAAATTCAGAACTTTTAAGGAACAGAAAAAACTATTTCATGACAATGCAGAACGGATTTACCAAGTCTGAAACAAATTACCACACACTGGCAAATCCCTATTACCTTGATTATCAGCCATTATCATTTCAATGTTCGGGCGATTTTGTACAAAATACAAAAATGGAAGAATTATACTAGAAACAATTGGTGTAGCGATTGCTAATTTTTCATAAGCAAGTTCATTATCTAATTTGCAATTTCTGCTACGTTTATTCCATTTTCATACGCCTCGATCAAGTTTACAAAAGGTACCTGGCGTTCTTCTTTTTGAGCGTTATACTCCTTATTTAAATAGGGTATATACGTTTCTTTTACGTTGTCTTTTGTCCATTTCATCAACTTATCAAATAAGTCATTTGTTCTAACCGGCATTTGTTTTGCCAAATTGTTCTTTTCATAAGGATCATTCTGGATATCGAACAGGTATAATCTACCGTACCAATCGAAAACTAATTTGTAATCATCTTCCCTAATCGCAGAATGTGGCTCTAAGGGCAACTTGTCAAAAGGACTATTGTAGATGACATTGAATGGATAATGCCAATAGCGTGTATTTTTTGTATACCCTTTTTCTTTATTATCCAGATCGGATAAAAGAGAGGCCATGCTTCTCCCGTCCAAATCATTTTTTTCTATGATATTTTTTGGATTGTAACCTGCAATGTCTACTAAAGTGGGCAGTATATCCGTACAGTCTACAGGGACATCTGACCATTTTCCACCATCTATTTTGTTTTTCCATCGGAAAATAAGAGGTACACGAATGCCTCCTTCGGTCAAAGTTGCTTTCCCACCAAGCAACGGAGAATTATCAGTGTAGGTTCCGTTGGGTACTATTTTACTGTCGATACCTCCATTATCTGACATAAATACCACTAAGGTATTATCATCCAAACCTGTTTCCTGAAGTGCTGTTAATATACTACCTACAGAATCATCGAGACTTTTGACCATAGAGGCATAGGCTGGATTGCTGTGTCCATTCCACCCTTTGGTATCTTTGTTGTTGAAATGGTCTATATCGGCTGCTTTTCCTTGTATGGGTGTATGTACGGCAAAATGGCAGAAGTATAAAAAGAAAGGTTCATCTTGGTCAACGGCCCGTTTTTTTATAAAGCGGACTGCTTGGGCTGTCATATCATCCGTAAGATATTCTTCTCCGGTTTCTTCTCCAATATTGCCAGTTACAAAATCACTTTTAGATCGTTTGGGCGGTTTGACATTGCGTAGATAATTACTTTTGGCATATCCAAAAAGGCCATTCCATTCTTCTTTCCAGTTAAAATACGTTGAGCCAGGTGCATCCCAATATACCAATTCTTCAAATCCTTGGTCGGAAGGCTGGTAGCCCTTTGCTCCATGTCCACCAATGTGCCATTTGCCAATAAAGGCGGCATGGTAGTCTTTGAGTGCTTCGGCGATGCTCATTTCATCTCTTCCATTGTCTAAGGATGTGCCCGAGGGAACGGCGGAATTAGAACTGCCATTCATCCAAGCCTGTTGTTCCTTAATTCTATCGGAATGATACAAAGCATCATGAACATAAGATCCTTCGGGAGGATCCATGTCTTCGTTATAATAGGTTGGTTCTGGTGCAGTAGCTGTAGTAAAACCAAGGCGAGCCGCATATTTCCCAGTGAGTAAACTGGCCCTTGTAGGGGAGCATAACTGATTCGCATACGCTTGGGAAAATGCAACACCCTCACTCATTAGTGTATTAAGATTCGGGGTTTCGTAATACATTTTATTTGTATCAACTCCTAGGGTATGTTGTGCATATCCCTGTATGTCCATATAACCAAAATCATCGGCCAAAATGAAAATTATGTTCGGTTGTGTGCTTTTGGAAACGACGTTTTTACACCCTACCAAAAGGATGAGTAAAAATGTAGAAAAAGCAATATTTATTATTCTTTTCATTTCCAAAAATTTAATTCTTCTTATAAAATACGTCCTTCACGGCATTTAGATACCCCATTCCATTGACTTCATCTGGTTCTAAATAACTCCCTTCTGTCCACTCGTTCCAGCAATTGATATTCAATATTTTAGGTCCATTGGGGTCAGCTAATAGTTTTTCTTTTGTTTTTTGAAGTGCTATTTTGAAATTCTCTGGACTGTTGTTTCCAATGGTGTTCATAAACGGATACCCCACCGGTGCCCATTCAGAATCGGTATTGCAACGTGGTGTTGAATTCCAGCCCATAGTCACATTTGGGATATAGGGTACTCCGTATTCTTCTTTTGCTTTGTCCCAATGCTCGAAATAGGCATCCCGGACATAGTTATAATCCGTTTGCGTTTCTGGTAGTTCAACATGGTGAATCCAGACGTAAGAAGTACTTGAATCGAAACCAAGCATCTGAATTAGTTCAGGAGTGTTGGAAGGTGCTTTTTCCATGGGCAAGATTGGATTTCCCCAAGCCACAAGATTCCAATGCACACCTTTGAGTCCTGCAATCTTGGCTTTTTCGCGCATACGATCCATTGCGGCTTTGGTGGCTTCCATACTACCAAATCCTTCTACAAATTTCTGTACATCATAAACCGAGAAATAAGCTTTCCCATCAATTTTCCAATAGTTTGGTTTCGTAAAATATTTTTCAATGACAAAATCGGAAATTTCATCAAACTTTTGAGGAGATACAATTCCCGGGTACAACAATTTTTGTTCAGCACCACGGGTATAGGGATGAATATCTACCCAGTCGTGGTTGGCCCACATCAAACCGAAATTTATTTTAGAGCAATTCTCAGCGTTCAAAAACCCTTCATCGATGCATCGATTAAGAAAAGGGCCATCTTCATACATATACCAATCAAAAATAAAAGTGTCAACACCATGATTTACGGCGGCATCAATTTTCTGGGCCATTACTTTAGGGTCTTTTTCATCGGTATACCCCCAAGCTGGTACGTTTGGCTGATGTTCACCCGGAAAACGCGGTTGGGCAGCCTTTACCAATTCCCATTCTGCCCATCCCTTACCTTTCTGTTCTTCATTTCTGGGGTCACCTGTATGATAATTGGGAAAATAATAGGCCGCTACTGTTATTTCATTAGTATCAATGATGGTATTACAACGTGTTAAACTTGCACCTGCTATGCTGGTCATTATGGCCACTAGCAACCCTAAGGTCTTGTTTGACCGTCTCCTGTTTTTAGATTTAATGATTCCTTTCAAAAATATCATTGGCTAATTTTATTTTAGTATGAACTCGTATTTCCCTGATTCCAACTTAATCGGCAAGTCCAAATTCAGAAGGTCGGTTTGACCTTTCAATTTTATCTGTTTTAACGATTTATCGAGATGGAGCTCAGCTGTGCTATTTGGTGGAATAATCACCATGTAATTAACCACTTCACCTTCCTTTTTCCACTCTGAAACAATTTCCCCATAGGACCCGTAATGAGTGGCTTTGATGTCATTTAATCCTTCTACAAAATGTGGTGTTAAGATGATGTTTTTAAAGCCGGGACTATTTTCGTCATTATTAATTCCTCCAAGGGCTTTGTAATACCAAGCACCTATCTCTCCAAACATGATATGATTTAAAGAGGCGTTCTTGTCAGCAGATATTTCCCAACTCTCGTAAAGCGAGGTTGCTCCGTTGGCAATCCAGTAACCCCATGATGGAAACTCATCTGATGAAGCAAGTTTGTATGCCAAATCAGCATATCCGTTTTCACTCAATGCATTCAATATCGTTTTTGAGCCCAATAAACCAACATCCATTTTTGAGTTGTTTTCAATAACCGATCTGGCAAGGTAATCTGCAACTGGCTGAATCTTTTCCTCGGGTACGATCCCCCTGAACAGCGCCATACTCATCTCAGTTTGTGTGCCTGATGCATAAATATTCTCTTCCGCGTTAAAATATTTATTGTTGATGGCTGATTTTATTTCTTCAGCAAGTGTTTTAAACGCTACAGCATCTTTTTCCTTACCCAATAATATTGCTGTTTTGGAAAGTATTAATGCATCGGTATAATAAAAAACCGAAGAGGTAAATTCCAGATTCGATTTTGATTTTATGGGAATCCAGTCGCCTAGGCCCCAGTCTGTAAGATTATCTTTGGCCACACTTTTAATTTTGTCGACATAAAGCTTCATGCTTTCATAATTTTCTTCCAGAATGTGTTTGTCGCCGTAGAACTTATATACATTCCAGGGCACCAATACCATCGAACTAGTCCAGTCGGGGCCGTTGGCCCAGGTGTATCCCCAGCCCGAAGTAGGAATAATGGCAGGCAATGTTCCATCGGCCTGTTGCTCATCGCGGTGATCGTCCATCCATTTTTCATACACCATAATACCATCGTAATTGAATAAACCGGTTTCGATGGCAATGTGCCCATCTCCTGTCCAACCATTTTTTTCACGTTGTGGGCAATCGGTAGGATAACCATACAGGTTGGACAAATATGCCATATTGGTCGCTTTCCAAATTTTGGTGATCAATTCATTAGACGACTCAACTTTACCAACAGGCAGAACATCGCTGTGTGCAAAATATGCTTTCAGACTGTTTTCATTGAGTTGAATTTCTCTGTCGGCAATAACTTCTGCATATTGGAATCCCTTGTAATTAAATTTTGGTGCAAATACTTCTTCGCCATTGCCACTCAATGTATAAATGTCGGTTTGAAAAGGGTCAGTATCATCAGTAGGACGGTAATGCACTTCCAATCCATCGTTATAAATGCGTCCCTCCTTAAGATGTTCGCCGTGATTTACTTTTACAACCGTTCCTTTTTGTCCGA
The DNA here is from genome assembly GCA_023141835.1 of Maribacter sp. Lineage (GTDB taxonomy): Bacteria > Bacteroidota > Bacteroidia > Flavobacteriales > Flavobacteriaceae > Maribacter_A. Next base: position 9,832 of record JAGLKG010000043.1, read on the forward strand.
CTATTTTTAACTCGGTAATACCCGACATATTTTGACCAAAATCAAACAGATAGGTTTTTGAATCGATTTTTGTGAAAGAAAAAGCTTTGTACTCATCCACTTTTCGAACAGGTGGCAATTGTTGCGAACTAACCAGCTCTGTTGGCGAAGCAACTTCTATGGCATTTTTCCAATCGCCGGCTATCTGGTTATTATCAACATGTTCGGCAGTATAAATACTGTTTAACTGAATTTTTCCAAAAGAGGTTTTCCACGATTTGTCGGAGATGATGGTTTCTTTGTTTCCATCGTTATATTCGATAAGCATTTCGAACATAAAACGCGGACGAGCCCGCCAAGGTGCTTTATGAAAATCCCATACTGCCGTAGATTGGTGATTATACCAGCCATTACCAAGAACTACATTAATTACATTGTCTGCTTTTAGCAAGCTGGTTACATCATAAGTATTGTAAAGTATCCTTTTATCGAAACGGGTATAGATCGGATCCATAAATGCATCGCCTACCTTTTCCCCATTAAGGGTAAGTTCATGTAAACCAGCAGAAGCCAGATAGACAGTCGCTTTAGCAACTTGTGATTTGGTTTTTATTTCTTTTCTGAAATAGGGAGCTTTTTTTTCATCAACATCTTCAATATCGGTAATCCAATGTGCGCTCCAGTTACCTTTTAAGCCAGTTTGAAAGGATGCAATTTCCGAAAGCGAACTTTGGTTTCCTTCTTCATCCCAAACTTTTACGGTCCAGAAATATTTTGTGTTCGGCTTAAGACCCCCCCCTTTGTAAATTACCAGATTAGCATTAGAATCCACTGTCCCACTGTTCCAGCAATCGCCTTTTCCTTGTAGAATACCTTCCTTATCTTGCCCAACCAGGATTTGATAAGCTGTTTGTTTTGCTCCCTGTGAAGTATCAAGCATTAGCCAACTTAAGCGAGGGGAGCCTGTGTCAATGCCCAAAGGATTGACCATGTGCTCGCATTTCAAATTTTCTACTTTTGGGGCATCTGTAGTATACTTGGGAAAATGGTAGGCCGCTACCCTCATGTCATTAGTATCAACAGTGGTGTTTTTTGTATTATTAAGATTGGTTTTATTAGGTGCATAGGAAAACAAAACAAAGGCAACTAAAGGCAGGAATAATATTTTCGTGTAATTCTTCATCATACAGAGATTATTAATAATTTGACTTGTCGAGAATCAAGTAGAGGGGCTTAGGAGAAGTTGATACAAAAGGCCTGTCAGGTTCGATTTCCATAAGGCTCATCATTTGATATTGGTAAGCCTATTTTGTTAGCTTTCAACCTTCCTTTTTCTTTTGGATATACTTACTAAAGACCAAAAACAAAATGCCACAAAGTAACCATGACGGCAGTGTTACGAATGATAAAAACACATCAAATTGAATGGAAATAAAATAAAACAACCCAAAACTGATGGCCCATGCATAGAGTACCGCTTTGTTATATTTTATATTTACCTCTTCTGCATAATTTTTAATGACCCCTGTTCTTTTGGAAAAGAAATGCTCAAACACAATAATTGCTCCAAAGGGGGCCAATATAAAACCATACAATGCCACAAACCCTAGAAGTTTCATTGCAAAAGCAGGAAAAAGCCCAGCAATAGTAGCAATGGTCCCGGCTAAGATGGTAACCCAGAAAGTGGACACTTTGGGAATTATGGCCTGAAAAGCCAATCCTGCTCTATAAATGGTTGGATTGGCAGTGGTCCATCCAGCAAGGACAACTGCTATGATACCAAAGATTCCGATGGCGTTATGAGCCAATGGACCTGGTGCTACCGGAGGAGCTTCCCCATTGGTTAAAAAGGCTTGTGCTTCTGGTGATTTCAAATATACCGCGTACAATAATGCTGCAGCGATCCAGGCCATATAATGGCCCACGTACATCCCGGCTGCTGTAGTCCAACCAGAATTGGGGTTTTTAGCGAATCTGAAAACGGACAGGTCGGACATGCCCACGTGCATGGCTGCATTGGCAAACCAAGACCAAATCACCACATGCCAAAAAGTATATTTCAATTGACCGGGAAAGGGATCTGAACCTTCTCCCCAGATATTCCAGAAATCCGATAAATTGGTAACCCCCAATTGCCCCAATGCCACAATCCCACAGGCCAGAAAAGCAAGAACTATAACAGGCGACATCCAATTGGCTGCTTTGGAAACTGTGTCATATCCTTTTGAGGCCACTAATGAGATTACAGCGCCTATGATAAGTACGATGACGACCCATGTGATGCCATTGGGCATGGTATCCGTTAACTTTGGCATTTCCATATCAAATGGAACCCCTACAGCAGTGGCCGAAACAGTTATCATGGCACCTGCAAGGAAACAGAATAATATTCCATTGGCTAGATTGTAACCAATCACCAATTTTTTTCCACAAATTTTTTCAAGTTGATAATAAAGCGTCAATCTATTTTCAACGGCGATTTTTGCCGTTAGAAAGCGCCAGCTTAAGATAGCCAATAAATTTCCGAGTAATAGTCCAACAATTAAATCGAAGGCACTAACCCCGGCAGTCAAGAACAATGGGCCTATCATAAATTCGGTACCTGCCGCATGTTCCCCGGCGTACATGCCCAAAAAGCTTTTCCAGCTTTTTAATTTGGATTGGGGCACGGGCTCTCTTTCAAATTCCCCGCCAGCAATCTCTTCTATTTCCTCCTCTATGTTAAATTGGCTCATACGATTGGTTTTCTTTAGTTGTTTATCAAATGATTTCGCAAGTCTTCCAATTTTTCACAGTTCAATTGTTCCATGATCTGTTGTAATTGAGTCTTTAAAATGGAAATGGTATGGTCTCCTCCTTTTTTACCCAAGGCAGCAGTACCATACATGAAAGATCGTCCCATAAAAGTAAATTTTGCACCGCAGGCCATTGCCCTGGCAATATCCGGGCCCGAACTTATGCCGCTATCCATCATGACCTCTATTTTATCCGAATATTTTTCGGCAATTGATTTCAAGGGCTTTATTGTCGATTCTCCGGCATCCAATTGACGACCACCATGATTGGATACGATAATACCATCAAGACCCAAACGTATGGCTTCTTCCGTATCTGCTTCCGAAGCCACTCCTTTCAAGACTAATTTGCCCTTCCACATATCGCGTATGGGTTTGATTTTCTCTTCGTTCAATCGTCCAGAAAAGGTTTCGTCCATGAATTTTCCCAATTGTTTCAAATCTAGTCCTTTGGGCATATAAGGCTTTAACGTTTCAAAGTTGGGTTGCCCATATTTTAAGGTTTCCAGGGCCCATCTGGGTTTCCCCATTACTTGCAATATGTTGGCCAAGGACATTTTAGGGGGCATGGCCAATCCATTCCTAATATCTCTGGGTCTATAGCCAAAGGTGGGGACATCACATAAAATAACCAGGACAGGACATTCGGCAACTGCGGCTCTTTTAATGATATCGTCTCTTAACCTATCTTCGGCAGGGTGGTACAATTGAAACCAGGCCTTTCCTGCTGTAAGCTCACTGACACGTTCAATACTGGCCGTAGTGACCGTACTCAAAATAAAAGGAACATTATGTTCATAGGCAGCCTTCGCCAATATTTCAGTAGCGTTGGGCCACATTAATCCCTGGAGTCCGACGGGGGCGATTCCAAAAGGGGCATCATATTCAACACCAAACAAAGTGGTCTTTATAGAGGAGCCTTCATATTTTTTAAGATAGTTGGGTCTTAGTTGTATCTCCCTAAGTTCAGACGTATTTCTATGAAGATTTACATCCTCATTACAACCGCCATCCAAATAATCAAAAGCAAATTTGGGAATTCTTTTTTTTGCTTTGTTTCTCAAATCGTCAACAGACGGATATTGGGTATTGAACTCTAATGCCATAAGGTTTATTTTAAAATTAACGGCCGATGTTTTTTAAGCGCATAGTTCTTTTTTAGGAATTTGGGTTTCAAATTTGAATCCGAAATCACAATGGCAGCACCCAGAGCCGATCCCAAAGAAGAATCCGTTGTTCGCAATTCCATAGGTCTTAAATAGTGGGATAAAAGTTTTATATATACATCGTTGTCACTGAATCCGCCATCAACGAAAAGCTTTTGTAGTGGTTCATCTCCTATGGCCACTTTTATATTCTCTACTTGCAGCAATACCAGTTCTAACATCAATTGATGGTAGGCATGTTCGAATTGATCAAAGGGTATTTTTGTTTCCTTTGCCATTTTAACGTCGGTTATGCTTTTCCACCTAAACAAGTATTCGAAATCTTTGTTGATTTCAAAAAAGGTATCCTGATCAAATTTAACGGTCTTATGGTAGTCTTCAGGGACATTAAAATGCGCTGATAGCACTTTAACTTGAAGTTTGTATTCGTTACCTAGAAACAATCTTGAGGCCTTGGTCGGACTCCCATCTATGCGCATATTAAAGAGGCATTTGTTTTTAACATCCTTCAAAGTCAGCATACCCTTTGTGAAAGGATTGACCGAAATACTCCATGTTCCTGTAGAGACCAACAAAAAAGGGCTTTTTATACTTCGAACATAGGGCAAAAGGGCGGAGGAGCTATCGTGAAGACCTACGCCCACTTTAAGAGGTTTACCATTATATTCAATAGTAGTGGTTGTTTCGGCAGCGACAAATGGCGGTAATATTTTATCAATTTCTTCCTGGTATACCCAGTCATGATAGGCTTGTTTTTCATAGTCCCACAACATAGTGTGACATCCGATGCTGGTATATTCGCTTACCGGAATACCGCTAAATAAATAACTGAGGTATTGTGGTAAATGCAGGGTATATTTAATTTTCTTAAAGACGCTTGGCTTTGCGTATTTGAGCCAGTACATGTGCATCCCCGTATTAAGCATGCCCAATTTAGGGGATCCCGTTAGTCTTGAGAATTCATCTTCCGGACCATATTTTTTATAAAAAGAGGCTGATATTCTGTCCTCTAGGGGTTTCATATAATTATAGAGCGGGGTGAGTGCTTTTCCATGTTCGTCAATATGTACTACGGTGGCCCCGTAACAGGAAAAATTTAGGGTCTCAATATCATATTCAGGGGCATTCATCATCCGGTCAAATACTTCCTTTGCCCATACTTCAAGAGCTTGAAGGTCATCTGTAGGGTAGCCCTCTTCGTCAACAATTTCGTCAAAGCGTATATACTCGCGATATACCTCTTTAAAGTCTTTGTCAAAAAGAAAGAACTTTTTATTGGTCCTGCCGATGTCGAAGATTGCCGTTACTTTTTTTGTCATCCCAATATCTTATAGACCCGTAGCGACCGTATTCATTCCTCTTTCCTTAATCAGATTTTTTCGAACATCTAGGGATCGATACGATTTTAGCGGATGTAACACACCACCAGAATTCAATCTTGCCCTTTCCAATAAGGGTCGTACATCTGTTCTATAGGCATTTTGTAAAATTTCTTGGCATTGTACCACGTCGTTTTCCTGCTGCGCTATCTTCAATTGGTCTTGGTCTATTAAAAGGGCCTTGGCATAGGCTTCTTGTATGGCGTCCAAAGATTGTATCAAATCTTCCAAGGGGTCTTTGATATTATGACTCGCATCTATCATCCAAGACAATTCCGGGTTTTGGGGGTTGTTCTGCATGCCATAGACCAATTCATTGAAAATAAGGAACAGGGCATAGGGTTTTATACTTCCTACGGTAATATCATCATCGCCGTATTTGCTATCATTAAAGTGAAATCCACCTAATTTGCCATTAAGCATTAAGGTAGAAACAATCTGCTCTATATTGGTATTGGGTAAATGGTGTCCCAGATCCACCAAGGTATAGGCTTTTTCACCACAGGCATTGGCAAGCATAAAAGAAGTGCCCCAATCTTGGATGACCGTACTGTAAAAGTTAGGCTCGTAAGGTTTATATTCAATGAACATTTTCCAGTCATCCGGTAAAGTTCCATAAATTTCTTTTAGGCTATCCTGGGTATGCTGTAAAGCCGTCTGAAAATTGTTCTGTCCGGGAAAACAAGAACCATCGGCCAACCAAACGGTAAGGCTTTTAGAGCCTAATTGTTCCCCGATTTTGATGACCTCCCTATTGTGTTGAATGGCCTGCTGCCTTACAGCTTTGGCCGTATTGCTCAAAGAACCATATTTATAACTTTCTTTGGCATTCTTTTGGTCCTGAAAGGTATTGGAGTTAACGGCATCGAAAAGAATGTTATGGGAAGCGGCCAATTCTTTAATGGCTTTATAGTCCTGGGGTATATCCCATGGGATATGTAGTGACACGGCCCCAGCGGTTTGGGTAAGGGCATGTAAAATACCTATATCATCTATTTTTTGCTCAAGGCTTGCTGGTTCCCCATAATAAGAGAATCTTCCGAATCGTGTGCCACCAGCACCCAAAGCCCAGCTTGGAACGGCTACTTGAAAGGCAGCGATCTTATTAATTATAGCGTCAACATCCAATCCCTTTTTAACCAAAATGTTCGACAAAAAGTCAAAACCTTCCTTGTGGGAAGCAATCTCTTGTTTGTTGTTTTCCTGAATTTGACTTTTCTCTATTTTCATGATACTATTCTTTTGTGAAGAAACTTCCACAGACTAGGTATTAATCCATGGAAGTTTTAATAAAACTAACTCAAACAACTATCGTACAAAGGCGTTTGCCATACCGCCATCAACATTAATAATGTTTCCGGTAGACTTGTCCAATATTGCAACAAGGGAAAATACCCCATTGGCTATATCTTCTGGATATATAATTTCGTTCAATAGATTTCTTTTGGCATAATGTTGGGGTAATTCTTCCACGGTAATTCCATAAGCTTTGGCCCTGCCTTCTGCCCAATCACCTTCCCAGATTTTGCTTCCTATGATGACTCCATCTGGATTAACCGTGTTTACACGAATCTTATCGCCTCCCAGTTCTGCAGCCAATAAACGGGCCATATGTTGTTGTGAAGCCTTGGCGGTACCGTAACCTACATTATTCGGACCTGAAACCAATCCATTTTTACTGGCAATAGCAATAAAATCACCCCCCAAATTTTGCTTGCGCATAATGGCCACAGCTTGTTTGGCCAGTTCAAACTGACCTTTGACCAATACGTTCTGGAGCAGTTCCCAATCTTTTTCGCTGGTTTCCTCCAAGGGTTTGGATATGGCCAATCCGGCACTGTGTACAACGATATCGACACCACCGAATTCCAGACACGCTTTTGTATACGCCTCCTCAATGGAGGAAGCCTTGGTTACATCACAAACGGCATAGGCCGCTATGTCCTTTTTATAGGTAGTCATGGCTTCTTGAAGTCTGTCCTCTGCTATATCTGATAATACAACATTAGCTCCTTCCTCGGCCAATTTGTCCGCTATGGCCTTGCCGATCCCGCCACCTGCACCTGTTATCAAGGCTACTTTACGGGACAAAGGCTTCTCTTTGGGCATGCGTTGCAATTTGGCCTCTTCCAACAACCAGTACTCAATATCAAAAGCTTCTTGTCGTGGAAGAGAGGTATAGGCTGTAATAGCCTCCGCACCACGCATTACATTGATGGCATTGATATAAAATTCACTGGCAACCCTTGTGGTCTGTTTATTCTTGGCAAAACTGAACATCCCAACACCGGGATAGATTATAATGACCGGGTTCGGATCACGCATTGCTGGGCTATTGTCCTTTTTGCA